>JBNKYQ010000044.1:0-14485 GCA_050300975.1 Kordiimonas sp. | reverse complement strand
TTTGCCGCTCCTCTTGGTGCTATTCTTGGATACTTTTAAGGGGAAATCATGGCTACTAAAACAAAAGACTCGTGGCGCGCTGCCAGTAAGGGCGAAGGCGGGGCGCAAGCGGCCAGCCAGGACCCGGGGTCCCTGCCCGACAGCGGCGAGACCATCATCAATTCCGTAACCATCGGCACGCCCTTGCCCGGTGGCGGCGAAGCAGATGCGCCCAGCGTCACCATAAATGTTGATCTGGTTGACAGCATGATCGCGGTGATCAATGAAGTATCCGTCCGGCTGGTATCACCCACCGGACGGACGGCATCAGCATCTGTTGACCGGTCGGAAACCAGCAATCTGGAGCTTCTGACCGTTGAGCTGGATGAATATGACCCAAGCGGCGAATGGGCGGTAGCCCAGATCACGGTCACCTTCGACACCGAAGCCGCGCCGGACCTGCCGGTGTCCCACACATTTGAGGCCGACGCGCTGTCAAGCCTGATGGACACACGTTTCGTCACTCTTGACGTCCCGGATCAGGACCGTGACGCGCCCGACATCAGTGGGCTTGACCTGCCGAGCCGCAGTTTCACTATTGGATCAGACAACCCGTTTTCAACGAAAGACGACGATTCCGTTGAGATCAGTTTTGAGCTGGATGTTTCAGATCCCAAGTCGGGGCTGAACCTGATTGAATTCGAATTCGATATCGGCCCCGGAAGCCCTGCTGTTGTGGGCGGTGAATGGGGCCTGTTTGGCGACATCAAGGGCGGCACCATCGGCCTTTCCACCTTCAACACCAAGGCGCCAGCTGGCGACTATGTGTTGACGCGCCTGCGCATCTCGGACGACCAAGGCAACACCCACCTCCTGGGCACGGAAAAACTTCAGGAACTGGGCTTCGAGACCATCATCAATGTGGCGGACCGCGAGGCGCTTGAAGATTCCGCACCGCCCGTCGTGACAGACTATTCCATCGCCCAGTCCGTTACCATCGGGGCGGACGGCGGCAGCCTGGTGCTGACCTTCGAGGCCACCGATGATGGCCTCGACGACACAGGCGTCACCAGCGCTTCCTTAAGGCTCAGAAGCGACCAGGGCGGCCTATACCAGTTGAATGCGGTAGCGGTTCTCAATGACGACGCCACAGGCGGCACCGCAACCTTTGAATTTGGCGGCACCTTCCCTGCTGGCAATTTCACCGTTGAGCGCCTGTCACTCAACGATGCGGCCTATAACCGGGCAGCCCTGCAGCTCCCGGATACCAGTTTCACCGTTATCAACCCCTATGGCGGCAACAGTGCGGCCAACCGGATAAAAGGCGACGACACGGCAAATGTGATCAAAGCCCGGTCGGGCGACGACACGGTGATCGGCGGCGACGGCAACGACAGCCTTTCCCTCGGGGACGGCGATGACGTCAGCTGGGCTGGCCTCGGCGACACGGGTGACGATACGGTAATCGGCGGCGCAGGCGATGATATTTTCGGGGGCGGTGCGGGCAATGACCTGCTTGTCGGCGGCCAGGTCAACGAGAGCGATATTCGCGATCTCTTTTTTGTTGCCTTTGAAGAACGGCTGGATGGCGAAGATTCGATTTTCGGCGGCGCGGGCGACGACATCATCTTTGGTGGCAGCCCACTTCTGGACGACGGTTACACAGATGACAATGGCAATCCCTTCGACTATGGGTCTGTGGCCAAGAACAACCTTTTTGGCGGTACCGGCAACGACAAGATTTATGGTGCTCGGGGAAGCGATACCATTGGCGGCGGCCAGGGGGACGACACCATTTTCGGGGGCGCAGGCCATGACGTTATCTATGGCGGCAAGGGTGATGGCAGCGATACCGGCGTCAATGACGTAATCGACGCAGGCGAAGGCAATGATGCCGTTTATGCTTCTGACGGCGCTGATAACGTTTCAGGCGGCGCAGACAATGACACGCTGTACGGCGGCGCGGGCAACGACACCCTGAACGGCGACGGCGGCCATGATGCCGTCTATAGCGGGACAGGCGACGACATCCTGTCTGGTGGCACGGGCAACGACACCTTCTATTTCATGGAAGGCAGCGGCGCCGACACGGTACTGGATTTCGGCCTGGGAGAAGACACGCTGATGCTGGAAGGCTACAGTGATCGGTTCGACAGCGTCGCCCAGATCATGACGTCTGCTCACTTGGTAACGCAGGATGGCGTCCTGGGCCTGATGCTCGAACTGGGCCAGGGAGACAGCATCTTCCTCGCAGGCGTCGACAAGCTCACGCAAGTGGTAATCGTACTCTAGCCTAGCCGCGTGGGCGGATGGTCTTGAACAAGCCGCTCACGCTCGCCACCGCCCTGTCACCGGCGCTCATCTGCCCACTGACAGCCACAAGACCGTCGTCAACGCCTGTCACACGGGCGCGGCCTTCCAGCCACTCATCCTTGAAGGCGGGGCCGATAAAATCAGTGGTCAGGCGAACGGTCACGAACGGCGGTTCGGCCACGGCAAAAACGGCTGTCGCCAAAAGAATATCCGCGAAGGTCATGATCATGCCACCGTGGCAAGCGCCGCCGGCATTGATGTGCCGGTCAGCAACGCGAAAACCGCGCACCTTGCCGTCCTCATCTGTTTTTTCGAAGATCGGGCCGTTTTCCCAGCCGAAAGGGCTGTTGGACAGGATCGGTTCAAACCCCGCGGGCGGATTGGCGGCGGCCACCATGTCGGGTGTCGCACGCCGTGGCCCCGGGTGCATCAACGGGACCCCATGTTACCCAGGAAATCATGCCGAACGATGTCGCCCGGCTTGATGCCAAGCGCGCGGGCCCGACCGCCCGCAATTTCCAGTACCGCCACGGCCGGCGCAAGTGACTTGCGCGGCGTCAGGGTCTGGGGTTCTGCATTTTCGACAATATTGATGATTTTGCCGTTTTCGCGGATGAAGATGATATCAAGTGGGATCAGCGTATTTTTCATCCAGAAAGACCGCATATCAGCCTCCGGGAAGACGAACAGCATGCCCTTGTCGGGGGCCAGTTCCTTCCGGAACATCAGGCCACGCGCCTGGGCAGGCGGTGTCAGGGCCAGTTCAACGCTGAAGTCATGGGCGCCACCCGCGCTTTCCACCCGAACGGACCCCATGTCAGCCCATGCATGGCTGCTGGCGCCCAGCACAAGAAGAAAAAGCGACAAGAAGAAAGCCCCGATAGCCCATCCTTGTCGCATATTCATGTTACTGCGCTTCATGGCTGACAGATGCCTCACGCATCCCCCGGAAGCGCAATTTGTGCCACAAGCGGCCCGCGTTCCCCGGTACCGATGCGAACCCGCACTTCCTGGCTTGGCTCCAGATCTGTCAGACCGGCGCGGCGCAATGTTTCAATATGCACGAAGATATCCTGCGTGCCCTCACCACGGGATACAAAGCCGTATCCTTTGGTGCGGTTGAACCATTTTACCACAACGTCTTCAAATTCCGGCGACACATCGATGTCCATGCCAGGATGCGAGAAGGAAGACCGCCCCAGGTCTTCAGGCGCAACGGCGGTCGACAGATCGAGGGACTGAACCTCGGTGGCCTGACGCCCCTTGTCGCGCACAACAGCCTGACAAACGACAGTTGTTCCTTCGGGCACCGAGCGGCGACCGACGTCTCTTAAAACAGAAAAATGCAATAGCACATCGCCGTCGTCTTCATCGGGGACGATGAAACCATACCCCTTAACGGCATCAAACCATTTGACCCTGCCAGTGACAAGCTGACTCACTTCATCGGGCCGTTCCTCAGAACAGATCGTACTACGGCCGTCCATACCATTCCCCCCTTAGGAATACCCTGCACAGGCACAAAAGATTACCAATATCAGACAATGCTAGTCATAAAAAACGGCGCCCGCAACTATTTTGTCGCAGGCGCCGCAAAGCAACTTATTGTTTGGCAGGCGATTTTTTAGTGAGGGTCGACTGCTGGAGCCTGCCCAACTTTCTCGTGGTGGTGCCCGATATAGTGGTTTTCGTACAACTTATCCGTCATCGGCTCGAGGAAATTCGCCACGCCGATGTAGCCCACTATCGACATCACGATGGTGTATGGCAGTGCCATTTTCACCATGGTCATGTAGGACAGGCGGATCAGCGGTGCCAGTGCCGACGTCAGCAGGAACAGGAATGCAGCCTGACCGTTTGGCGTTGCAACGGACGGGATATTGGTACCCGTGTTGATGGCAACCGCCATCAGGTCGAACGTATCACGGGAAATCACATCGTTGGCCAGCGCCTTGGTCATCTCACTGATGTAGACCGTTGCCACGAACACGTTATCCGAGATGGCCGACAAAGCACCGTTCGCGATATAGAGCGCGGTGATCTGGCCATGACCATCCAGGCCAAGCACGTAATTGGTTACCGGCGCGAACAGGTTGTTGTCCGCAATCACGCCCACAACAGCAAAGAACACCACCAGAAGCGCAGTGAATGGCAGGGCCTCTTCAAACGCGTGACCAATCTGGTGCTCTTCGGTCACGCCCGTGAAAGCAGACGCCAGCACGATAACCGACAGACCGATGATGCCAACGGCCGCGAAGTGGAACAGAAGCGCCACAATCAGCCACACGCCAACGATCGCCTGGATCACCAGGGACGCATTGTCACGCGCGGTGCGACGCTCGCTCTGGTAGGCATCATAGTCACGGATGACAGTGAATACCTTCTCAGGGATTTTTGCGCCGTAGCCCATGACACCCGTGATCTCGAGAAGTGCACATGTGGTCAAGCCAGCGATCAGAACCGGCAGCGTTACCGGCAGCATGCGGAAGAAGAATTCGATGAATTCCCAGTTTGCCTGAACGGCGATCAGGATGTTCTGAGGCTCACCTACCTTGGTCATCACGCCACCAAGCGCGGTGCCAACGGCTGCGTGCATCATCAGGCTCCTGAGGAATGCACGGAAACCTTCAAGGTCTTCAGCCTTCAGCTTGTCCAGTTCATGGTCATGCATGTGGTCGTGGTCGTGGTGGAATTCCTTGCCCGAGGCCACCTTGTGGTAGATCGAGTAGAAACCAACCGAGATCGCGATCACAACGGCAGTCACTGTCAGCGCGTCAAGGAAGGCAGACAGGAACGCCCCCATGAAGCTGAACAGCAGCGACAGAAGCACCTTGTTGCGCACCTTCACCAGGATCTTTGTGAAGACAAACAGCAGCATGTTCTTCATGAAGTAGATGCCCGCAACCATGAAGACCAGAAGCAGGATAACCTCAAGGTTCGCCTGGATTTCATGCTCGAGCGTTGCCGGCGATGTCATGCCGATAACGACAGCCTCAAAAGCCAGAAGGCCACCTGGCTGCAGAGGATAGCACTTCAGCGCCATCGCCAGGGTGAAGATGAATTCGATAACCAGCGCCCAGCCAGCCACGTAGGGGCTGACGAAATAGAAGAGCAGTGGATTGATGATCAGAAAGGCCAAAATGGTCAATTTGTACCATTCGGCGGAGTTCCCCAGGAAGTTCCTACCCGCTGGGTTCGCGAAAAGCGACGCCATATTATATCCCTCTTTACTGTTCAGCCATACATGTTGGCAAAAGATACAGGGCAAGCTTGTACTGCGCGCCGGGGCCCAAATCAAGCCAAACCCTGAGATCGGGCACGCCAGAATGATCACCATATTGATCAAAGGTTGATCTTGCACATGCCCATCATGCTGATTACCGTTGATTAAGACGATCCGGCGGCTAAGAACGGCAATATATTTCATGGAAAAAATTTTCGCATCCCTGTCTGACTGGCACCAGTCCGGGCTCAAGACGGCGCTTGCTGTGGTGACCAAAACATGGGGGTCTGCCCCTCGCGGCGTCGGCAGCCTGATGGTGATTGCCGAAGACGGCCGTTTTGAAGGCTCTGTCTCTGGCGGCTGCGTTGAGGGAACCGTGATCGCAGAAGCCAACCAGTTGGCCCGAACAGGCGGCCACAAGCTGTTGAGCTTCAGCGTCTCCAGCGAACAAGCCTGGGAAGTGGGCCTCGCTTGCGGCGGACAGATCGAGATTATGGTCATCGCCCTTTCTGGTGATGTGTCCGCGGCCTCCAATATCCTCCTGAGCGCGATCCGCGACCGTCAAACTGGCGCAGTGCGTGTTGATCTGGCTGGCGGCACCTTCACCTTTGAAACAGGCCCTGCCCCGGAGGCCCTGGCGGTCGACGCGACAAGCCTTCTACTCCCAGTTCAGCCGAAACACCGGCTGATCATCATCGGGGCCGTCCATATCGCCCAGCATCTGGCGCCCATGGCCCTGGACGCTGGCTATGATGTCACGGTGGTTGACCCCCGCGCGGCCTTCACCGACAGCCGCTCGTTTGGCACCGCAAGCTTGGTTGAGGATTGGCCAGATGAGCTTTTCGCCCGCATGCAGCCAGACGCGCACACGGCCATTGTTACCCTGACGCATGACCCCAAGATTGATGATGCCGCCCTCATCCCGGCGCTCGAGAGCGCTGCCTTCTATATCGGCAGCCTGGGCAGCAAGAAAACCCACGCGAGCAGGCTTGAGAGGCTGGCGAGCAAAGGCTACTCCAGCGACGCGCTCACCCGCATCCACGGACCGGTCGGCTTGAACATCGGCGCCAAATCGCCAGCGGAGATCGCCATTGCCATTCTGGCCGAAATCACCCTTGTGCGCAGGGGGGCATGATGGAGTTTCGGGAGGTTGATACGGTTGACGCAGAGGGCTGGTCCCTGGCCCACAGCGTGCGCGTCGATGGCAGGAAGCTGCCCAAGGGCCTAACCCTTGCACCTGACCATATCGATGCGCTGACCCGCGCAGGCATTACCAGCGTTTATGCATTTTGCCTGGACGCTGACGACATCGGCGAAGATGAAGCGGCAGGGACTATTGCCCGGCACTTGGCAGGCGCGGGCCTCAAGCTTGGGCTGTCCACACGCGGCAGGTGTAACCTGCATGCCGAAGCGGCGGGTCTGCTGCTGGCGCCAGCTTCCCTGAATGCAATTAACCAGGCGGATGAAGCCATCGCGCTTTCCACCCTGCCCCACCTGAGCCCCGTTGCCGCGGGCCAGTTGGTCGCGACGCTGAAAATCATCCCCTACGGTGTCAGGAAGGCCAGCCTGGACAAGATCACTGCCCTGACCGACATCCTTGAACTTGCGCCTTTCAAGCCTTTCACTGCCCTTATGGTGGTTACCGGGCAGGAACTGTCCGACAAGTCTCTTCGCCTGACGGAGAACCGTTTGGCCGCCCTTCAGGGCTCGATTGTCGGTCACACCGGGTGCGATCATTCGGTCGCGGCCTTGGCAGACACGCTCAAGGAGGCAGCCGCCCAGAAGCCGGACCTTCTGTTGATCCTGGGGTTATCCGCCATCAGTGACCGGCGTGATGTGATCCCGGCAGCCCTTGAGGCCGCGGGCGGCACCGTCACATCGCTTGGCATGCCTGTGGACCCCGGAAACCTTTTGATGCTGGGCGAGCTTGACGGCACTACCGTGATCGGGCTGCCCGGCTGCGCGCGCTCACCTGCCCTTAATGGCCTCGACTGGGTACTGGAACGGTATGCCGCCCGCCTGTCGCTAACCCGCAACGACATCGCCAGCATGGGTGTTGGTGGCTTGTTGAAGGAAACACCCTACCGGCCGGAACCGCGCGCACCGCTCCATCATCAGACGCAGGCAACGGTACAGCCCATTGTGCTGGCGGCAGGCCGGTCAAGCCGGTCGGGCGCGCAGAACAAGCTGCTGTCGCGCATGAACGGCCACACGGTGGTTCGCCAGACCTTGTCTGCTATTAACCAGGCCGGTTTCAGTACGCCCATTCTGGTGACGGGCCACGAAGGGGATACGGTTGATGCCGCCCTTTCCGGCCTTGCATACAGCCGCGTCCACAATGATGCCTTCAAAGACGGCATGGCCAGCAGCCTGAAGCTGGGTCTTGAAAGCGTGCCTGCGGAGACGGAATTCGCCTGCGTGTGCCTCGGCGACATGCCGTTCGTGAAACCGGACACTCTGAAAGCTCTGGCGGAAGCGGCGAACCGGCTGTCAGAATTCAAGATTTTCATCCCCACCTTCAACGGCAAACGCGGCAATCCGGTGATGTGGCACCGAGATATGGTGGATGCGCTGATGGCGGTTGAAGGCGACAAGGGCGGGCGCGCCCTGATCCACGACCATGAAGCACTGGTGTGCGAGGTGCCAGTGGATGACCACGGCATCCTGATTGATCTGGATACACCGGAAGCGCTGGCGCAGTTCGGCGCAACGCCTGACTAGACCTTCAGGGAAGCAGGTCCAGGATTTCATCCTCGCTAAGCGAGAGCATCTCGGCGACCAGCCCGTATGGGAACCCGGCCCGCATCATGGCGGCTTTTTCTTTCTCCAGCTTCCCTTCCACGTCCCGGTCCGCGCGGCGGAAGGCGCCAAAGCGTCGCCTGCGAACATAGGCTGCTGCGGCTTGCCTGTCCGCGTCCTTATCGTCATCCTCGCCCACCGCACGTAGGGCGGCTTCGCCGATTTCTGCTGGCACGCCCTTGTACCTGAGGTCCTGCGCGATCATGCGCGTGGGCTTACCCTTTCGGATCAGGCTTTCGACCCGGCTGCGGGCATAGGTTTCATCATTCACATAGCCATAGCTGACGCATTTGGCGACGACTGTATCAACCCAGCCCCGCTGCTCCTCTGTTGGCGGGGCGTTTTCTTCATTGCGACGCCTGATCTTGCGCTCCAGCACCGCCCGCAGGTTGGCTTCCGTGGTCGAAAACCGCCCAAGGTAATGCAGTGCCGCGCGTTCCAGATAGCCTTCGCTGACTTTCCTTGGCCCCTGCCGACGGCCTTTGGGCTTATCCGGTTTGGTGTCAGTCACAGGGCCTCTACCGCATTCAGGAACCGGTCGACCTCCTCGACCGTGTTGTAATAATGGGGTGACACCCTGACAGTGGTTTCAATGCCGCGCGCACCCAGATCAAGCCGGGTGTGGATCACATTCGCCACCTGCACATTGATGCCCTCAGCCGCCAGCCGCTTCTTCACGTCCAGGGCCTGAATGCCTTCCTTGTTAAAGGTAATGATCGCGGCCGTTGCGTCCGCCGGACAGGTGCCAACCACGCCCGGCAGGCCATAAAGACGGTCGCGCAGGTAGGCGGCGATGGCCTGGGTTCGTTCGAAACAGATATCCGGCCCAAGCTGCTGCAGGTAATTGACTGCCGCGCCAAAGCCCAACTGGTTAATGACTGAGCGTTCCCAGTCCTCGAACACACCCGCGTCTTTCCTGAGGTCATAGCTGTCTTCCGCCACCCACACCGCCGCCTGGTTCGACAGGAATGCCGGGTCCAGCCGCTTCTGGGCGTCAGACTGCACGTAAAGATACCCCACACCCCGCGGCCCGCGCAGGAATTTTCGCGATGTGCCCGTGAGCATATGGCAGCCGATCTCAGCGACATTCACCCGCATCTGCCCCACCGCCTGGCAGGCATCCAACAGGTAAAGCACATCGTGCGCGCGCGCGATCCGGCCAACATCCGCCACAGGATTCACTTGCCCGCTAGAGGATGGCACCATCGCGATGGCAATCAGTTTTGTCCGGTCGTCTACAAGGCTTTCAAGGTGATCCACGTCCAGCTTGCCGCTCGCGTCTGCCTGCGCCACCCGCACTTCAAGGCCGAAACGGTCGCGAAGCTGCAGGAAGGAAACGAAGTTGCTGCAATATTCATTGAAAGCAGTGACAATGTTATCACCGCGCTCGAACGGTACGCTATAGAAAGCCTTCGCCCATGCCTCAACGGCACTTCCTGTCAGCGCCATTTCATGCCTTTGCGCGCCCAGAAGGCCTGCAATGGCCTCATAGGCGCCTTCAAGGGCTGCAGACTGTTGCTCTTGAGCAACATAGCCGCCATGGTAAATTTCCTGCGCCAGGTGCGCCTCAATCGCGCCGATCACAGGCGCTGGCATCAGCGCGGAACCGCAATTATCCAAATGAAGCGTAGTGTTTGTGCCGGGTGTTTGCTCCCTTACGTCAGCGAGCAAATCGTTGCTGAAACTGGATGACAGCAGTGTCATTTTTTGGCCTCAATCCTCTTCTATCTGGGCGGTCCGTGTGTGCAAGGGGCCAGAATTCACTTGCGCCGTCTGGGAACAGACTGTAATTCAGCCGTAATATTCACGCACACGACCGTTCTTGAGTGAACAGGTAATGGCAGGTCAAAATCAAGCGCTTTTTTGGCCTAGGCATTTGTGTGCTAAATATGTAATTTATATAAAGTTTCGGCGTGCCGAAGGCTTTGTGTTTTGTTTTGTTAGGGTCCGGCCAAGGTAAAATCTTGGGGCAAATATGGTTGAAGCCGACGTAATGACTGATGTGACACCAACACAAGATCCAACGCTTGAGAGGCGCTATTCGGATTTTGACACGCTTGTTGATGCAATCGAGTACGCGGCCAAAGGGCTTCGCGGCCCGAATTTCTACAACGCCCGTGGTGACCTTGTTGAATCCCTTCCATGGCGAGACGTTCGCGACCGTGCCGAAGTTATCGGCCGCAAACTTGTCGGCATGGGTTTCGAGAAAGGCGACCGGATCGCCCTGATCGCGGAAACCAGCGGTGATTTCGTCAGCTTCTTCGTTGGCTGCCAGTATGCCAGCGTGCTGCCTGTGCCCCTGCCACTGCCAACATCTTTCGGCGGCAAGGACGGGTATGTATCCCAACTTCAGCTTCAGATGAAAAGCTGTGACGCAAACGGTCTGATGGCCCCATCCTTCATGGATGAGATTGTGGCGGAAGCCACCGAAGGCCTCGACCTGCGCTTCTCCGGTTCCTATCAGGATTACCTGAACGCAAAGGGTAACGGCGATGTGCGCCTGCCCGAGCCGGATGACCTGGCCTACCTGCAATACAGCTCAGGCTCGACCCGCTTCCCGCACGGCGTGGCGGTGACGCACCGGTCGCTGCTGTCGAACACGCACGGCATGGGCTATCACGGCGTTCACATCGGCGAAAATGATCGCTGCTGTTCGTGGCTGCCGTTCTATCATGACATGGGCCTTGTGGGCACGCTCTTGACCACGCTGACCACCCAGGTGTCGGTTGACTTTATCCCGACCGAAGAATTCGCCCGCCGCCCGCTTTCGTGGCTGCGCGTGCTTTCCGCCAATAAAGGCACCATCACCTATAGCCCAACCTTCGGCTTCGACATATGCTCACGCCGGGCAGCGCTGCGCTCCAGCGCCATGGAAGGCCTTGACCTTTCACATGTGCGCGTAGCCGGTTGCGGCGCGGAAATGATCCGCCCCGAAGTGATGCGCGCCTTCTATGAGACCTTCAAGGATATTGGCTTCAAGATGGAAGCCTTCCTGCCAAGCTATGGCCTTGCCGAATGTACGCTGGGCGTCAGCTTTGGCACCGTTGGCAAAGGCATTGAGGTTGACCTCATTGAGGAAAGCAAGCTCACAGGCGACAAGCACGTGCTGGTGAACGGCTCTGACGAGACGCCCCGCATGCGCGAAGTGGTCAACTGCGGCAAGCCGCTGCCGGAATATGACGTTGAAATGCGCGACGAAGACGGCAATGTGGTTCCAGACCACACGGTTGGCCGCGTGTTCCTGCGCGGCACGTCCGTGATGCGCGAATATTTCAATGACCCTGAGACAACCCGTGCGGTCCTCAGCCCTGAAGGCTGGCTGGACACAGGTGATATGGGCTACATGAAGGACGGCTGAATCTATATCGTTGGCCGCGCCAAGGATATGATCATCGTCAATGGCCGCAACCATTGGCCACAGGACATCGAATGGGCTGCAGAGCAACTCCCGGGCGTCAAGACCGGCGATGTGGCCGCGATTTCCATCCCCGGTGAAAACGCCGAGGAAGTCCCGCTCATTCTTGCGCAGTGCCGCATCTTAGAGACCGATGACCGGGTCAAGTTTGTCGCCGCACTCAAGAAACACATCCAGTCCGCGACCGGCATCAACTGCATGATCGAGCTGGTGCCGCCACGGTCCCTGCCCCGCACCTCGTCGGGCAAGCTGAGCCGCGTGAAGGCGCGCAATGAGTATCTCGCCGGTAACCTCCAAGCCATCGCAAGCTAAAGATGGCCAAGACCTCCACCGCCAAAGGTGACCAGAAGACTGTGGCACTCACGGGTGCCACCGGGTTCCTTGGTGGCCACGCGGTCGATTGCTATCTGGATGCCGGCTATAGCGTCAGGGCGCTCACCCGCCGCCAGCAGCCCGCGCGCGACGGCGTGACCTGGGTTTCCGGTGACCTGGACGACGATACGGCGCTCAAGAACCTGTGTGAAGGCGCAGATGTGCTGGTGCATATCGCGGGGCTTACGAAAGCCCTCAACCGCGATATCTTTTTCGATGTGAATGTGGGCGGCACGAAGCGCCTGATGGACATTGCAGCAGGCGCGGGCGTGGGCCATGTGGTGCATGTGTCCTCAATGGCGGCGCGCGAGCCGATGCTGTCCCACTATGGCGCCAGCAAGCGCGCGTCAGAACTGGTGTTGACCGCCCGCAACTGGCCCTTCACCTGGACCATTGTACGCCCGCCGGCCATCTACGGCCCTGGCGACAAGGAAATCCTGAAGCTTTTCAAGGCACTCAAATACCGCCTTCTGCCCGCACCAGGCAGCAGCCACAACCGCTTTGCCATGATCCATGGCCGCGATATGGCCTCGGCGCTTGTCGCGCTCTCGGACGGCAGCAACAAAAGTGCGGTTCTTGAGCTGGATGACGGCAAAGCCGGCGGCTATACGCTCGCGGATGTGGCTGAAGCACTGGCTGGCAAGCACGACAAACCGCCCTTCATCCTGCCCATCCCCTTCCCCGTGCTGGGCCTGATTGGCTTCCTCAACGGCCTGATCGCCACCATGATCCGGCGTCCGGCGATGCTGACCATGTCCACAGCGCGCTACCTCTGCCACAAGGACTGGACTGTCCGGAATGCCCGCCGCCCTCATCTGACCAACTGGGCGCCGCAATATGACCTTAAAGCAGGCCTAAAGACCACGATCGACTGGTATCGAAAAAACGGGCTTTTATGATGGCGCGCGTCCCGATATAAGGACGCTATGCAATCCCGCACATAATTCTTTGAGATAGGCAGACACGATGGCTAAAGCGGAAACCATTGAAAAGATTTACGAATTGATCGAACCGCTCAATAAAAAGGGCATCGATCTCGCGCCGGACGTTACGTTCGCGTCTGACCTTGAACTTGATTCCCTGACGGTTATGGACCTTGTGGCCGACATTGAGGACGAGTTCGACATTGTTTTGCCGCTCAATCTGTTGCCTGAGCTGGAAACCATCGCCCACGTTGCCGATGCCGTAGATAAAATCGTGGAAAAAGGCTGATATCCGTGGATTTGCTTGATAAGTTTGATGCTGTTGCCGCCCTGCGTGCTTCCCTGCCGTTTGAAAAGGCGGACCCTTTCACTGTCGTGATGGATGAGATCATCTCTGAAACCGAAGCGGTGATCGCCGGACGCCACACGATCCTCGCTGGCACGAACAACTATATGGGCATGACCTTCAACGAGGATGCCATTGAGGCAGCCAAGCAGGCCCTTGATGATTTCGGCACCGGAACAACTGGCAGCCGCAGCTTGAACGGCACCTACGCGAGCCACAAAAAGCTCGAAGCCACCATTGCCGATTTCTACGGCATGAAGCACTGCATGGTCTTCTCGACCGGCTATCAGGCCAACCTTGGGATGATCTCGGCGCTGGGCGGCAAGGATGACTATGTCATCATCGACGCCGACAGCCACGCCTCCATCTATGATGGTTGCTCCATGAGCAACGCCACCATCGTGCGCTTCAAGCATAACGACGTGGAAAACATGGAGCGCCGCCTCAAACGCCTGCCCGAGGACGCCTGCAAGCTGGTGGTGATCGAAGGCATCTACTCCATGCTCGGTGATGCGGCGCCCGTTAAGGAACTCCTTGAAGTTGCTAAGAAATACGGCTGCATGACACTGGTTGATGAAGCGCATTCCATGGGCTTCTGCGGTGAAAACGGCCGCGGTGTTGCCGAAGCGGAAGGCGTGGAGCATCTGGTGGACTTTTATGTCGGCACCTTCTCCAAGTCTGTCGGCACGGTGGGCGGCTTCGCCGTCTCAAACCATCCGAAATTCGACGTGCTCAGGTACACCAGCCGGCCGTACATCTTCACCGCCAGCCCGCCACCAAGCGTCGTGGCCGGCGCCATCAAGGCGATTGAGGCGATCAAGCGCGGCGGCAACCGCCGGGCACACCTGTGGGAAAACGCAAAGCGCCTGCACAAAGGGCTCAAGGAAGCGGGTTTCGACCTGTGCACTGAGAAGGCTGAAAGCCCTATCATCGCCGTGCATCTGCCTGACGCCATGATTGGCACCAAATTCTGGGAACAGCTGTTCCTTGAGGGCGTGTATGTGAATATGGCTCTGTGGGTGTGAAAGATCTAATGGTCATTGAACGTTATTCACATGTGATGCACATTGTTTCTCAGGTAGAGGGGACTATTCGTCAAGGCTTAGATGGTTTTG
>JBNKYQ010000043.1:0-14534 GCA_050300975.1 Kordiimonas sp. | reverse complement strand
CATCAAGCGGGTCTTTTCGGTCAGGCGGTAGGCGCCGACCACATGGGCCGATACCTCTGACAAGCCCGCCGAGGCCCGGAAGGGATCATAGCCAGCATTTGATGCTTCAGCTTGCTCAGCCGTGATTCCATAGTTGGTCTGCATGCCCTTCTGGGAAAGATAGAGCACCCGCATCCCCAAGCCTGCGGCGAAATCACCATTCTGGTATATGCCATGTGATGCGGTCAGGCGTGCGAGTGTACCCTGACCTTCGCTGATAGCGCGTCGGACATCGGCTTCAACAATGAGGCTTTCCCGCTTGAAGCGCGCGAATAGGCCAATATCCAGCGTGGTGCCGATATCGCCCAGGCCGGTCAGCGCCTTGTTAGCGCTTTCCTTCCGGCCAAAGTGCAGGTTGACGAGCGGGCCGACCTCAAGCGTGTCTGTCTTGAAGGCGGTGTAGGTTACCTTGCTCCCTGTCAGGCGCCAGATTTCCTTGTAGCGGATGTCCAGAATTGGCAGCGCCCGGAAACGGTAATTGTCGGAGCCCGAATAGTCGGGAACCCAACCAAAGCCGACGCCCATGCGGGCATTCACCTGATCGCTATCGAGGTCACCGGGCCAGATTAGGTCAATGCCTTCCTGAACGGCTTCGATCGCGCTGTTGAAACGGTCCGCAAGACTGAGGCCCCGGGAGGTGGCGTGCGCTGCGTTGGATTGACAAAAGGCGGCTGTCAGCAAGCTTGCCGGCAGGACTATCTTTCGTATTTTCCATTGGTGCCACTGTGACATGGTCCAATTTCCTCCAACTCAGTCATCTCTCCCCGGGTTGGCGCTGGAACTCCGCCTCATCCTTATTAGGAATCCATAAAAGGGTAAAAGTATGGCAAACGTAAGCTGAAAATTTTTTAGGTTTTATTGAAAAAAATCGATGGTCAGATGCGCGTACGGGCCAGATGGTAGAAGCGGGCCATTTGCAGAACCCAGCTGGTGATAACGCCCATACACATGCCTTCCATCAGCCCGGCCCAGCCGTGGCCGACTGGGAAGGCCATGATGTAACTGGCCGGCAGCATCACAAGAATGAAGGCAAAACCCTGCAGATAGGTGGGCCACCAGGTTTCCCGGTAGCCGCGCAAAATCATGGAAGCCACCATCTGTGACGCGTCAAAAATCATGGCAATGGCATAAATCACCACGGGCGGTATCAACAGCGCCATGATGCGGGCGTCATCCGTGAAAATATCAAGCAGCGGCTCGATAAAGAAATAGATGCCAACAGCAAACGCGCCCGTCAGGATGAAATTCAGGATGATGCCGGAAAGGCCTGCAAGCGCCGTATCTGCCCTGTCTGAACGGGAAAAGGCAATACCGACCCGCACGCTTGCGGCAACACCAACACCGATTGAGATCATCAGCGGTACACCCACCACCTGGAAAACCACGCCGTGGGCGGCCAGCGGCACAGTGCCAAGCCAACCTGCGAAGATGGCCAGCGCGCCAAACGCCAACACTTCAGCGGCCAGCGACACGGCTGACGCATAACCCATATGGCGCTGGTCGCGCCATTCATGCCACTGCTGGCCATGGGGTTTCCTGAGGCCATAGCCGCGTACGCTTGGGGCGAACCAGACATAGCCGAAGGCCGCAAGGGCCATGAACCAGCGCACGCCGGTTGACGCCCAGGCCGACCCTGCCGCGCCAAGTTCCGGCATACCGTAGTGGCCGAAAATCAGCACGTAATTGAGCGCCACGTTCACGATGTTGGCACCTACCATCACGTAAAAGCCCACCTCGGCCCGCTTGATGCCCTCAAGGAACATGGTGCAGCACACAAACAGCATATGGGCAGGTAAGCCCAGCGCCAGGATACGGATCAATCGGCCACCTTCCTGTGCCTTCAGCTCAGGCTGGCCCAGAAGCGTCAGCCAATTTTCCGCTGGCCAGACAACCAGCATGATGCCAACACCGACCGCAATGGTGAAAGGCACATTGCGGCGCCATACGCGCCCAGCTTCCCGCTTGTCATCCGCGCCGATGGCGTTGGCTGTATAGACGGTAATGCCACCCAGAAGGCCGAGGCCTACCACAAGGGCAAACATGATGACCGACTGGTTGGCAAGGTTAAGCCAGGCCAGGTGTTCGGTGGCATAGTGGCCCACCATGGCGGTGTCCACCATGGCAAGACCGAAGATGCCGATGCGCATCATCACAGCCGGCAGGGCAAGCCGCGCCAGTTCGCTGAAGTGGCGCTTCAGACGCTCGCGGAGCCACCGGGGATCGAGCCCTTGGCCATTTGTGGTGTCAACTTCAGACATATTGGATCGCTGTACATGATTGTTTGGTCGCTTGGGCGCCCTTGTTGTGCTACTGCTAGGCTGGTTTTGCGCGGCTGGCAAGCAATTGAAAGCGCAGGCCTATAAAAAATAAGTGAATATCTCAGGGAATACCTGAGGGGGAGAGGTAAAGGTGTCACAAGAAACTGCAGTGAGTCAGGGGCCGATTACACGCGGCGCATACCCTGAGCTTTCACTCCAAGCAGTGCTGGTGGGCTATTTCCTGGGCGTGATTATCGCGCTCGCGATCGGCTTCGCAGCACTCAAATTGGGGTTCTCAATCGAAGGATCTGAACTGGCGGCCATTTTGGGCTTTGGTATCCTGCGGGGTATCCTGCGCCGTCGGTCGATCGTTGAAAACAACGTTACCCAGACGGTTGCGAGCGCCGTCAACGGCGCGTCGTCGGGCATGATGTTCTCGGTGCCTGCTATTTTCATTCTGGGCTATGGCACGGAATTTAACCCCTATGTGCTGACGTTCGGCGCCATCGCGGGTGCTTTCCTTGGCATTGCTTTCATCATTCCGCTCCGGAAGCAGATGATCGACTTTGAACGCCTGACCTATCCGGGCGGCGTGGCGGTTGCCACGATCCTCAAATCACCTGGCGCGGGTATCGAGAAGGCAAAGCTCCTGTTGTTCGCCATGTTGATTTCCGGCGCGGTGCATGCCGTGAGCCTGACAACCGGGTTTGAAAACTGGGCGCTTTTTGATCAGCTTGGCCTGCCGGGCTATTTCAATGGTACTTTCTATCTATCGCTGATGACCGTTGGTGTGGGCTATATTGCCGGTCGTGGCGGCGTGGCCTTCATCATCGGCGGCTATGTCTGTTACTTCGTGTTGGCGCCCCTGTTGAACCTGTTCGACATGCCAGTGATGGGTGTGGATATCGGCAATCCTGGTGATCTCCGCCTGGGCCTGTTCAGGCCTACAGGTATTGGTATGCTGATTGGTGGCGCTGTGATCGGGGTGGTGTTCGCGCTGCCGCTGATCAAGTCGGCGATCGTGTCCATGCAATCGTCCGCCAAGGTGGAAAGCGCCATGAGCCGCGACGAGATGCCGATCAAACTGCTGTATTTCGGTATTGTGGGTGCTGCAATCCTTCTGGGCGTTATGGCGATCACGTCCGCCGAGCAAGTCGGCATCCTGCGAGGCCTGATGATGGCGATCCTGGGAACGCTGTGGATCTGGATGGCAGGGATTATCCTGTCGGAAGCGATCGGGCGGACCAACTGGTCACCGCTTTCCGGCATGACGCTCATTGCCGTGACGCTTTTGATCATCATTACCCAAAGCTTCGGTGGAATGGAAACCACGCAGGCGATCGTGGCCGCAGTCACTGTGGGCGCAGCAACCTGTGTGGCCATGGGCCAAGCGACCGACCTGATGCTGGACCTGAAGACTGGTTATCTGGTGGGTGCCACGCCGCGCATGCAGCAGATGGGGCAATTCTTCGGCGCCTGGCTTGGCCCGATTGTCATCATCGTGCTGATCTTTGTGCTGCATGAAGCGTATGGTCTTGGGTCTGACCAACTGCCTGCGCCGCAGGGTCAGGCTCTTGCATCCATGGTCAACGGCATCATGGGCGGTGATGTCCCGACGCAAAAATACGCGGCTGGCGCCGTGCTTGGCGGTGTCCTGTCGGCACTGATCGGCGGACTTGGTATCACCGTCGGCCTCGGTTTCTACCTGCCGTTCAATGTGGTGCTGACCTATTCGATCGGGACATTGTTGCGTGAGATTTCAGACCGCAAGAAAGGTCACGACTGGTCAGACAACAAGGGCATTCCGGTTGCGGCTGGCCTGATTGTTGGCGAGGCGCTCATTGGTGTCGGCTATGCCGGCTACATGATCGCTTCGGCGTCGTAAGGAAGGAGAAGGCAGATGAAAACAGTATCGTATCTTCTTGTAATGCTCTCGTTCCTGGCGGGTGCTTTCCTGACGTCGCTGGACAAGCTCACGATGGACTGGAAAGTCTTTATTCCTGTGATCGCCGTTGGCGTGTTTGGTGTGATCATGCTGAAGCGGGCAGAGGCCGCAGAGGCCAAAGACTCATCGAAGCTGGCGCACCACAGGGGTGAACTTGAAGGGTCCTTGAAGAACATCCTCAAGAACCTGGAGGACATCCATGGCCGCAAGGACAAGGTTCCAACCTATGACATGCGGTTCGAGATCGACCGACTGCTGAGGGAAGACCTGAACCGGTTTGCCGACGCGCGCGATAGCATGAAGCATATCTTCGGCCTGCAGGCTTATGCGGATATCATGTCTAGCTTTGCGGCGGGCGAGCGCTACATCAACCGCGTCTGGTCAGCCTCTACCGACGGCTATGTGGACGAAGTTCTGATGTATGTGGACAAGTCCCTGGACCAATTCCACCACGCAATGGAAGAATTTGAGAAGGCGGTCAAGGCAGCAGCCTGACAAGCGCAAACATAAAGACAATGAAGCCGGCGGCCCATGGGTCGCCGGTTTTATTTTGTGAGGCATCCTCTGATCTTTGACCTTTAAACCAAAGATATATATGTATATTTCACACTAGCTATCGATACTTTGGGGGGTACCATGCGTTTTTGGCTTCTAATTCTCACAGCAGTTATGGCGGCATCAGGCCACACGTCTCGCGTTAAGGCGGATGATGAGTGGCACTATTACCGGTCTGAGCACTTTCAGGTTTACAGCATGGTGGAGACCGAGCGGGCAGAGAGCATTTTGCGCGATCTCGAATACTATCGCTACTATCTCTCTGTACTGACGGGCACAAACGGTGCTGGATCGCCTTTGCCTTTGACGGTCTATCTGATTCCCAAATATGACGACTATAAGGAACTTCTGGGCTACAGGCCAAGCTTCGCCGGCGTTTACTGGGTAACCCCACGGGGGGCTGTAACCATCGCCGAAGTCGAAGACAAGAAGGGCGTCTATAAACAAGACGGACGCAATACCCTTTTCCACGAGTATGCCCATCATTTCCTGCATGAGTTTGGAGCGATCAACTTTCCAAAATGGTATCAGGAGGGGTTCGCAGAATATCTCTCCACATTCACCATTAACGGCACCACGGCGCAGATCGGCAATCCGCCTTTGCAGCGGTTCTGGTGGCTCAGGTACCAATGGATGCCGTCTGGCCTTCTGTTTGCCGCCAATGCCCGTTTCGAGAAAACGGACCGGGCCGGGTTCCATGTTGGTGCCTTTTATGCCCAGGCGTGGCTTTACACCCACAAGATCCGGTCAACGCCTGCACTGCTTGAAGCGCTTGACGACTATCTGATGGCGATCAATGGCGGCATGGACCAGAAAGCTGCGTTCCTTGAATATTTCGGCATGACGGAAGAGGAATTCGGCCTGGCTGCGCGTGACTATTGGGATGAAAAGAAATTCCCTGTTTTGCAACTGGACTTCTCCAACATCGACTATGTGCCCACATGGGAGCACCGCAAGCTTGAGGGCGTCGAGGCGGAGAAAATGAAGATGCGGCTTCGCATGGATTTTCTGGAAGACTATGAAGCTAGCCCCTGGCTCAAGCGGTTTCTGAAGAAGCAGGCCAAAGACACTGCAACGGCCTTTGAAGCACGGCTTTATCAGGCCAAGGTAGCGATCAATGAGGAAGAGTATGACGAAGCGGAAGCGATAATCGAGCAGGCCCTTGCGCAGGCCCCTGACCACAGGGATGCGCTGCTGCTGAAGTCAGAACTTCTGATGTCTCGTGAAGGTACGAGGAAATGGGAGCTCGTGAAGGCCGCACAGGGCGGCAATGACGTGGAAAACTTTGACCCTGACACTATAGCCTTTGAGCCAGATGCAGCTGCAGTTCTGGAAGCGAAGAAGTTGGCATTTCAGGTGGCACGAAGAGACCGTCTGGATAGCGAGGCGTACCTCCGATTTGGGATTGCTTCCCTTTATGAAGAAGAAAATGCTTCGGAAAGCGGTATCAAGGCGCTGCGGTCCTTTATCAAGCTCGTGCCGCAGAATGACCAGGCCAGATACCTGTATGCCCGTGCACTTTTCCTGAAAGGGCAGTATGACGAAGCCCGTCCGCTTCTGCAGAACATTGCCAACTGGAGCGCGAGTGAGCGTACAGCAAAGCGGGCAGAGCAGATGCTGGGCCGCATTGATCGGGCGCTGGAGAATGCGTCCGTAAGCGTTGATGCGCCGACGACCGACTAGCCAGCGTTGGTATTGCTGGGGCATGTCCGATTACACGAATTTGTGTTCTCTTCGGCAGTTTCACAGCGCGCGTGGTGCGTGGACAAAGCCGACCCAAGCGCTTACGCTCCGTCGCCAGACACGAACAAACCCGCCTACATGCCGGAGAAGACAAAAATGCGCACACTGATATTGGCCCTTATGACGATCCTGATAGCCCCCCTTGGGGCATCGGCCCAGGACATCTACCTGACAGCCGATGCCATGATCGACGTCATTGATGGCGAGCGGATTGAAAATCCCGCGATTGTGATCCGCGAAGACCGGATCGTCGCGATCGGCCGCCAGGGCCAGTTGGAGGTGCCGGAGGACGCGCAGGTTATCAACCTGGACGGCCAGACACTGATGCCCGGCTTCATGGACATGCATGTGCACCTGTCGGGTGATCCTGAAACACCTTTTTATGAAAGCATGGGCTATTCCATCCCGCGCCAGACTGTGGTTGCGGTAAAGAACGCGAAGCGCACCCTGATGGCGGGCTTCACCACGGTGCGGGATGTGGGTGCTGACGGTTATAGCGTGATTGGCGTACGCGACGGCATCAATGGCGGCGATATCGTTGGCCCACGCATTTATGCGGTTGGCCATGCGCTGGGGATCACCGGCGGCCACTGTGATAATAATTTCCTGGCGCCAGAGATGCACGCGACGTCAGGCGGGGTTGCAGACGGCCCGTGGGCGGCGCGCGAAAAAGTGCGTGAAAACATCAAATACGGCGCTAACGCCATCAAATTCTGTGCGACTGGTGGCGTGTTCTCCAAGGGTACCAAGGTAGGCATTCAGCAATATAGCCTGGAGGAAATGAAGGCGATTGTTGACGAAGCCCACCGACGCGGTATCACGGTCGCCGCACACGCGCACGGCACCGATGGTATCAAGGCAGCGATTGTGGCCGGCGTCGACTCGGTTGAGCATGTCAGCTTCCTGGATGATGAAGGCGTGGCGCTTGCCAAAGACTTCGGTACCTACTTTTCCATGGACATCTATAACACCGAATATACGCTGACGTATGGCGAGCAGAACGGCGTGCCGGAAGAAAACCTGAACAAGGAACGCCAGGTATCCAAACGTCAGCGCGAAAGTTTCACCAAGGCAGTGGAGGGTGGTGTGAAGATGGTGTTCGGTTCTGACGCCGCCATCTATCCGCACGGCGATAACGCCAAGCAGTTTTCGCGTATGGTGCAGTTCGGCATGACACCGATGCAGGCGCTGCAGGCTGCCACCATCAATGCGGCCACGCTGCTCAAACGCGAGACCGACCTTGGCGCGATCCGTGAAGGCTATATGGCTGACCTGGTGGCCGTGAAAGGCAATCCGCTTGAGGACATCAGTCTTACAGAAGAGGTCAGCTTCGTGATGAAGGGTGGCGTGACCTACAAAAAGCCATAAGGGACAAAATCTGCGTTGCAGAGACCGGGCCCGGGGTGCATCCTCGGGCCCATTCCATTTCAATAAAAATATCCGCGGGGACAGACATGACACTTTCAAAACGCGACTTCTTCAAACTGGGTGCTGCAGCGGGCGGGGCTGCACTGCTGGCAGGTGCCACTTCAAGTGCGGCGCGGGCGAGCAATAGCCTGAAGCCGATCACGGGTGATGTAGCACCGATCGGTGTCGAGGAACGCAAGGCCCGGGTTGCCAAGGCACAAGCCCTGATGGCCAAGAACGGCATCGACGCGATTCTCCTGGAACCCGGCTCAGCCATGCTCTATTTCACCGGCATCAGCTGGTGGCGAAGCGAGCGGCTGACAACAGTGGTGATCCCGCGTGAGGGCGAGATCGGCGTGGTGACGCCCTTCTTCGAGGAACCCAGCGTCCGCGAAAGCATGACCTTCGGCAGCGACGTGCGCACATGGAACGAACATGAAGACCCGTTCGAGCGCGTCGCCGGCATCCTGAAGGATCGCGGCCTCAAGGGCGGCAAGATCGGCCTTGAAGACACGGTGCGCTATTTTGTGGTTGAGGGACTGAAGCGCGCGGCGCCTGACTTCGAGATCACGTCGGCGCTGGATGTCACCCTTGGCTGCCGCATGTTCAAATCCGCCCATGAGATTGCGCTTATGCGTAAAGCCAATGAGGTGACGCTGACAGCCTATGGCCAGGTGTGGGACAAGCTGGAAGCGGGCATGACGCCAGCTGATATCACTGCACTGATGCGCAAGGCACAAACTGACCTTGGCGGGCAAGGCATCTGGGGCATGGCCCTGCTGGCGGAAGCCAGTGCTTACCCACACGGTTCCGGCCAGCCACAGAGCTTGAAGGAAGGCGACATCGTGCTGATGGATTGCGGGTGTCAGGTGCACGGCTACCAGAGCGATATCTCACGCACCTTTGTGTTCGGTGAGCCAACAAAGCGCCAGCGCGAGGTTTGGAACACCGTGCGCCGGGGCCAACAGATTGCTTTCGAGACCGCACAGATCGGCACGCCTGCGGGTGCGGTCGATGATGCGGTGCGGGCAATGTATGAGGGCCTTGGCTATGGCCCCGGATACAAGACACCGGGCCTTAGCCACCGTACCGGCCACGGCATCGGCATGGATGGGCACGAGAGTGTGAATTTCGTCCACGGGGAGACCACAAAGCTGGCGCCTGGCATGTGTTTCTCGAACGAGCCTGGGATCTATATCTTTGGTGAATTCGGTGTCCGCCTGGAGGACTGTATCCATATGACGGAAGAGGGCCCAGCTTGGTTCACCGTGCCGCCTGAAAGCCTGGATGACCCCGTTGGGCGGATGGGCTGATACGCGCCACATAGCGGGCCCTACACAACCCCATTTAGGCCCAAATTCGAACCTAAATTTTTTTTAGGTAGTCAGTTCCCAAGGAAACGGGCATCCTGACACTTAGTCGATTGGTGATCGGCGAACTATTGTGGGGCGTGCCATTGATGGGGGTGGCACGTCCCCTTTTTATTTGGTGGGCAAAAGAAAAAGCCGCGGCAGGCACCGCGGCTTTTGTGTGTCTTGTCGGCTGCTTTAGCCGGCCGACTTAACCTCTGTTACAGGCTCATCAATTGTTTCTGGAGTCGTTTCCGCAGCATATTTATATGTCCATTTCCCGAAGAAATAGAGGCCAACTGCGGCGACCATTCCAACGCTAGCCATGGCATAGAACAGCGTGCCGATCTCATGGTTGGTGTAAAGCTGCTCTGTCAACTGGTGGGCGTTCAGGCTGGAGGTTGCCAGCAGTGTCTTGAAGGCTTCACCGTTAGGAACAGCGTCAATGGCAGCCGGCGTCCAGCCCAGGTCGGCCAGTTCCAGCCGGGAAATGGCGTCCTTGGCGGCATATTCGCCATAGAATTTCTGGCCGATATAGCCTTCCAGTGTCCAGCCAATGCCAAGCGGCAGTTGGGAAAAGCCCAGGTACATGGCCTTCTTTCCGTCAGGGGCGATATTGCCCATATATTCCAGGAATTTCGGGCTGGAGAGCATTTCACCAACTGAGAAGATCATGATTGCCCCGATCATGATCCAGGCCAGATTGGTATAGCCAAAGATGATGACGGCGAAGGCAGCGAGGAAGGTACCAATCGCCATTGAATTGACAGCTTTCAGTCGGGCACTGAAACCTGTCACCAGGAAGCAGATTGTCATGATCAACAAGGCATTCAGGTTATTGAGCCCCTCGGGCAGAATATGGGTGCCCGCATCATCCATCACCCAGAAGCGGATGGCAAAAGTCGATGGTTGATTGTTGCCCCACAGGGTGCTGACGATAGTGCGTGTATCAACCCAGTCTTCGAAGTAGAGCGGCACCAGGTCCCAGTAGATGTACAGCATGAACCAGAAGCCGGTGAACAACACCATGTAGCGAATGAGTAGTGGGTTGGACAGTTCCTTCAGGGCATCCTTCCAAAGCGGCACCTGGACTTCTTCACCGCTGGCGATCTTGGCCCTGCGCTCAAGGCGCTCTTCCTTGCCGACTTCCTTATAGGTCAGGAGCAGAATGAAGTTGAGTGAGATGATGGCAGCACAGGCGTAAAACACATTGTCCCACGACATTTGGCGCATCATGCCTGCCACGATTGGTCCCAGGAAGCCGCCGATATTCACTGTCTGATAGAAGATGCCCCAGGCAACCGAGCTGTTCTTCCGGCTTGTGACCATAGCGATGGTGCCCTGAATGCCGGGCTTGAAGATGCCGGTACCAAAAGCAAGGATTACAGCGCCGGCCAGGAAACCCCAGAAGCTGGCGAACCAAGCCATGAACAGATAACCCAGGATCTTCAGAACTGTGGATGCAAAGATGCTTTCCTTGTATCCGATGCGGTCTGAAATGCCGCCGGTAAAGACCGGTACCCAGGACTGAACCAAAGCCCAGACACTGAAAATGATGCCAATGTCGCCACCATCCAGGCCCAGCCCGCCTTCAGAGACGGGCGCCCGTGCATAGAGGCCCCGTGTCATGTAAATGCCGTAGAAGGCCAGTCGTTCCACCATTTCCATGCCGCCACAAATCCAGAACACATAGGACAGGCTGGCGATGGCAGCAAAGGTGCCAAGCTGCTTTACGTCTTTTACGGACGTGGTTTTGAGGTCATTTTCCGCCTCGGACATTTCTTTCCCCTTTTATCTTGTTGGGCACGTTTCTGTTTTTCGGCAGCCTCCCAAGCTGCGTGCCACACTCTTTACTGCGGCGCATTAGGGCGTAGACGCGTCTGGCGGTCAACGCGAAACCGGTAAACGGCTGATTTTGTGCGATAAAAGGAATGCGGGCGGAGGGCGATTGGGGGGGCACTCAAGCCGCCCCCAAACGAATGGTTCAGTAGGTCGTTGTGAACTCGATGGTCTCGGCTTTGGTCTTGCCTTGGAAGACCTCCTCCGACCGGATGGTGCCAGACATGGGCAGGCCGGTTTTAAGGTCGATCACATATTCGCCTTGGCGGTTCAGCTGCAGCTGGCGGTATTGGTCGACCAACGCGTCGATCTCGGCTTCCTGCGTGGGGCCAAACTGTTCCATCAGAACGGGCTTTAGGCGTTCCAGAAATCCTTTGAATTCGTCATCATTCAGATACTGGTCGAAGCGAAGCACGGCCTCGCCTTTTTCTGCGTCATAGCTCACAACCTGCCAGCTATCGACAGTGTGGAAGGTTATCTCGCCCGGTGCGAAGTGCCGCGTTGTATTGAACTCAGTGTAGTAATCCAGATAGAGAGACCGCCCCGTGCCATAGAAAATCATCTGGCCTTGCTCGAGAACCTCAGTGGCCAGGGCCTCATGTTCTTCCGGGAACGCTTCCAGAAGTGACTTTTCCGCGAGCGCCATCACCTTGGTCTGCTGCTGGCTATTCAGGCCGTTCTCTTCAGCGAAGTCCTTGGCCCATTTCTTCAGGCTCTTCCGGGCCGTTTTCATCAGCTTCTTGATTTTCTTGGTTTCGGTCAGGTCCAGCGGATAGCCTGTGTTGTCGGCGGCATACTCGTAACTGATGCCTTTCGCCGCGTCGGTCACTTGCGCGAGGACATCACTGAACAGGGGCGGCATGCCCTGTAGCTCCAGAAGCTCGGAATCCAGCGATCTATAGCTGTAGATGGTGTGCTCCCCTTCCACGCGAAGGGGCGTCAGCTCGATGGTCTCGCGCGCTGCCACGCTAACCGGGCTTTGTTCCATCTTGTAGGTGACGTTCATGGTGATGGGTTTATTCAGCTCGATGTTGAGGGGTATCTCAACGGAAGCGGGTTCTTCTTCCTGAGCCGTGGCCGGCAGAAAGCCGCCGACAAGCAGCAGTGTGGCTGCGAGCAAAAGTTTTTTCATAATTGTTCGCCGGCCCCGCCGGCCCCCCAGGGTGTGGTTTGTCAATGCTTGTACCGGCCACACTTATATAGGAGCCTGTGGGGCTTGCAATCTTGCCGGTACCCTATCCCATCAGAAATTAACCAATAAGTGACTTACTGGCGCTATGCTGGGAATCGGGGTTGTAAGGAGGCGGCCTATTTCGTCTTTTGAAGAAAACATCGCCAGTGTGGCCCGAGTACGGGAAAACCTGCCGGGTTTCTCATTTGAGGATGCTGAAGAGCATCGAGCCGATATGCCGATGGTTGATCGCGTTCTCAGCTATTTCGAGGCGCGTACGGAAGGCGCACGCATCGCCAGGCGTTCTGACATCAACCCAAGTGAAATGAAGGACCTCCTGCCGGACGTTTGCATCCTGGAGCTTGAAAAAGATGCGGCCGGCGCCCTTGAGGATATTGTTATCCGGCTGATGGGCACCAATGTGGTCAGCTTCTATGGCGAATTGACAGGAAAGAGTATTTTCACCCATCCGTCTTCGCTGGTCGCGGAACGCATTTTCAAGAGCGCGGCATTCTGCCTTGAGCGTCACCGACCGGTTATTGTGCAGGCTTTCACGCTTTCAGAAGAAAAAAATCATCTCAAGGTCTCGGTCCTTTATGTGCCTTTGTCGGAAAACAACTCAGACATTGACCGCTTCTTCACCCATGTATCTGTGAGCCGTAGCCTGACATCCTGGACAAGCGGATCAGGGCTGTCGGGAATTAACCGATCATAAAATGGTTTGTGCCACCATTGGCTGACCCTAAAATGTCAGGAGTCGTTCAGGGAGAAATTACCCGGGGGAAGATGGCGAGGGAGCGAGGCTGACACTTGAGCCTTCCTGCTTGCCATCATCAACATCAAAAGCGGAGACGCCGCGTGGACGATGACTTTTTGGTTATAGAAGATGACGACGAAGAGTTGCTGATCGAAGATGATGGGGACGATTCGCCATCCGTTGACCAGCATGCCTGGAAAATCCTGATCGTAGATGATGAGCCGGATGTCCATGTGGCAACCAAACTGGCGCTTAAAGGGTTCCAGTTTGACGGCAAGGCCCTCCAGTTTCTTGAAGCCATGTCGGGTGCGGCTGCCCGGAATATCCTCGAGGAGGAACAGGATATTGCCATTGTCCTTCTGGATGTGGTGATGGAAAGCGATGACGCTGGCCTCAATCTTGTGGATTACATCCGCAATGAGCTTGGAAACAGCATGGTGCGGATTGTCCTGAGGACAGGGCAGCCGGGGCAGGCGCCGGAACGTGATGTCATCGTGCGGTATGACATCAACGACTATAAAGAAAAGACCGACCTGTCGGCGACCAAGCTGTTCACGCTGGTTTATGCAACTCTCAGGAGCTACCGCGATATCAACATCATTGAAGCCAGCCGCCGTGGCCTGGTGCGGGTGATCGATTCATCGGCTGAAATGTTCAAGGAACAGTTCCTGGATAACTTCGCGAACGGTGTGCTGAAGCAGGTGTCATCCCTGGTGGCCGGTGGGCGCGATGTGGCCTTCTCGCTGGAGGACGCCGCCGCCGCCACCCATGACCGCAAGGAAATGACGCTGGTGGCGGGCACGGGCCGCTTCGCTGGCAATGTGGGCCGGTCTGCGTGGGAACATTTCCCAAAACGTGTGGCGGCAGCCATTGAAGAACACCGCGAACGTGGGCGCGGGGAATATGGCTTCTGGGTCGATGGCTCCTATGTAGGCATGGTGGTGGGCAATTCGGGCCGGGCCAGCATCCTTTATCTGGTGGGTGAAGGCCGCCCGGCGGTGATCGATACCCACCTGATCCAGATATTTGTGCGCAATGTACTGATTGCCGTCGAAAACCTGTATCTCAGGAACGCGCTCATCGATACCCAGCGGGAAGTGGTCTACCGCCTGGCGCAGGCGGTGGAGACCCGCTCGAAGGAAACCGGCAACCATGTGAAGCGGGTGGCGGAACTCTCCAAGCTGTTGGGCCTTGAAATGGGCATGAGCGAACATGACGCGGAAACCTTCCGTCTGGCGTCGCCGCTGCACGACATTGGCAAAATTGGTATTCCGGATGCGATCCTCAACAAGCCCGGCAAGCTGACACCGGAAGAATTCGACATCATGCGTACCCATGCCCAGCTTGGGTATGACATCCTGAAGCATTCCGACCGGGTCTTGTTGCAGGTTGCGGCGTCGCTCGCATACGAACACCACGAAAAATGGGACGGCAGCGGCTATCCGAACGGCCTCAAGGGCGCAGAGATATC
>JBNKYQ010000042.1:0-14725 GCA_050300975.1 Kordiimonas sp. | reverse complement strand
AAAGCGCCCGGGCCGGCGGATCAGGTTCTTCTGCGGCTGGCTCTTCTTCTTCAGGATCGAAATCCTCAAGGCCATCGCTCTCATAGGTGCGGGGTTGATATTCCTCCTGCCCCTGTTGCTGGTAGGTGCCGTAGCGTTCCCGCTCCTCATACGCCGCGTGGTCAAGCCGGATCCGGGTCCGGTCCGCGCCGAACACGATGATCACGGGCGTGCCTTCTGCAAAGGGCTGGCGGTCTGCCTGCACGATCGTGATCAGGTTTCCGCTTTCGGTCCGGATGATATATTCAAAGCCGGACGTCTTGCTGCCGGACTTATCGATGCTGTTGCCGATCAGACCGCCGAGAAGGGCGCCGCCGATGGCGCCAATGACATTTTCGGCACCGCTGTCGCCGACAGTTGATCCTGCGGCCGCCCCAATGCCGACACCCGCTGCTGTCCCAACACCACTATTGGACTTGCGGATTTCGACCCAGCGGTAGCTGTCGATTACCCCCCGTTCCACGCGCCGGGCTTCACCGACGGCATAGGAATCGTAGCTATGGGGCGAAACAGTCTGGGTGCAAGCCGTAGCGGTTAGGGCCAGTGGCAGTAGAAGTGCCAGTTTTTTATTGTTGAATGACATGGTGGCTGAACTCCTGGTTTTCCTCACCCATGATATATTTGCCAGAAACGCGGCCTTTTAAAGGCAACCGGCAACACTTGCACAAACTGTATGGAATAAGGGCTGAATGGCCGATGAACGGTTTTCAAGCTGTGTCGTCAACTCGCAAAGAAACTGTCATCACGCCGTCACGACCGCTGCAGATAAGGGCAGGAGACAGCGAAGGAAACGATAAATACATGCAGGATATGAACCTTATATCGGCGCCGGTTCGTCCCGAGGGGCCAGACACTCCCTGTGGTGCCGTATTTGAACGTTTCCAAGCAGACCCTGATCTTGTCGCCATTCCGGTCCTGCGGCGCGGCGTGCCTTTGGGTCTGCTGAAGCGGACCGAATTTCTTGTGCGACTGGCTGACCGTTTCGGCCGACCTCTTTATGAAAAACGCCCGGTTTCCGAATTGATGGACCGAAATCCCCTTGTTGTGGATCAGGATGTATCCATAGACAGCCTTTATGCCATGTTGATTGATGACCGGCGGCATGCGCTTCAGGAAGGCTTTATTGTCACCGAAGGCGGCCTGTACCGAGGCATATGCACATCGCATACGCTTCTGCAGCTTCATATGAAGCGGGCGGAGCAGCGGATGAAAGACCTGGATGCTGCGCGCATCGAAGCTGAAGCCGCAACACGAGCACGCAGCCAGTTCCTCGCGAACATGAGCCATGAGCTCAGAACTCCGCTGAATGCTGTGATCGGCTTTGCTGACTTTATCCTTGCGGAGCAGGCAAGGGGTCGGACGCTTGATAATGTGTGGGGCTATGTGACCGACATTCGTGATAGTGGCGCGCACCTCTTGGGTGTGATCAATTCGATCCTGGATTTCTCCAAAATTGAGGCCAACGCCTTCACATTGCGCGAAGACTATGAAGCACCACAGGAGATCATTCACCGGGTGGTGCGCATGATGACAGCCGCGGCGCGAAAAAAGAAAATCACCCTGCGTACGGATGCGGAAGACCTGGGCGTTGAGCTTTATGCGGACCTGCAGGTAACGAAGCAGATGCTGATCAACCTTGTATCCAATGCGATAAAATTCTCGCCGGACTGCGCAGAAGTCACGGTGTCACAGAAATTGACCGACGATGGCGGCATAGAGGTTGTGGTGCTGGACAATGGTCCCGGCCTGACACAGCACCAGTTGGAGATGGTCCTGCAGCCTTTTGTGCAAGGCGATGATGGGTTGTCGCGCCGGCACGAGGGAACTGGCCTCGGCTTGCCTCTGGTAAAGGCCTTTGCAGAGGCTCATGACGGCAAGCTTGTGCTGGACAGTCATGTTGGTGTCGGGACACGCGCGGTGATCCGTTTTCCGGCCAAAAGGTCAGTGTCGCGCGAAGGGCGCGAATACGCCTACATCTAGGCACGTCCGCCCGGTCCAATTTTCTTCTGGTTTGCCGAAAATTTTGCTATGCTGGCTATCGAGCACTGCCAAGCAGAAGCAGCTGCCGGTCCGTTCAATTACCAACGTGCGTTTCCCACTGTGGCATTTTCACAGGCGAAGGGCATGTGCCTGTTTCGCCCAGCCGATTGGGATGGAGAAAGGGTATGGGACGAAAAGACCGGGAATTGTTTGACTATGTAGCCGAACGCGTCGCCAAGGCGGAAACAGGTGCGCCTGACGCGCTTTATGACCTTGGGTTGCTTTATTCTACGGGCCAGGGGGTCCAGCGTGACTATATCCAGGCACACAAATGGTTCAATCTGGCTGCCATCAGGGGACTTTCACGGGCCCAGGTGGACCGGTGTGAACTTGCCAAGGACATGAGCCGCCAGCAGATTGCTGAAGCGCAGCGCCAGGCACGGGAATGGCTGCAGGTGCATTGATGGCATCTTTGTTAATGAGCCGTGGCCAAACGCGGTAAAAAAACTATACTGCCCCCAAACACAACAGGAGCGGGGCAGCATGATCCACTTTTCCGACAATCAGACTTTCCTTGTAACCGGTGCGTCGCGAGGCATTGGCGCCGCAACCGCGCGTATCCTGCTTGAAGCGGGCGCTTCGGTGGTTGGCAGCTATAATTCAAGTGATGGCGCGCTGGCGGGCCTTAGGGTCGAATATGGGCCGGACCGCCTTCTGGCAGTGAAGTCCAACCTTGGTGAGGCGGGCGCCGGTAAGGTGCTTTGGCAGGAGGCAATGGCTTTCAAAGGCAGCTTGAGCGGCCTTGTAAACAACGCTGGCATCATGCCCGAAACACCGCTGGACATGGATGATGACGCCTGGCATCAGGCCTGGTCCGATGTCATGGCGGTGAATGTTCAGGCGGTGGCAGACCTTTGCCGGGAGGCCATTCGTGATTTCGGTAGCGCAGGGGGTGGGCGGATCGTTACCATCGCCAGCCGCGCGTCCTTCCGTGGCGATGGCCCGGACTATCTGAACTATGCCGCTAGCAAGGGGGCTGTGGTGTCGCTGATGCGTTCGATCGCGCGGGCCTATGCCGGGCAGGGCATCTATGCCTTCACCATTGCACCAGGGTGGGTGAAAACCGACATGGCGTCGGTGGCGTTCGAGCCGGGCAATGAATGGATGCTCAAGGAAGTGCCCATGGGGGCTGCTGCGCCGCCGGAGAATATCGGCAGTATGGTGGCCTTCTTCATGAGTGGCCTGATTGATCATTCCACGGGCTGCACCATCGATATCAACGGTGCCAGTTACGTTCGCTGATATTTCGCTTCACCGGATACAAAAACGGCGCCACCCGATTTTTCAGGGGCGCCGTTTTCATTTCTATATCAGGCTCTTAGCCCTTGTGCACTTCCAGCGCTTTCTCGATCAGGAACGCCAAGTGGTCCCGGTGGGCGCGGGTTGCCGCGTCACCGCGCCAGCGGGCCATGTCCTTGCCCAGCGATTTGAGCGTCGAGAAGGCGTTTGAGCGCGCGACATAGTCATACTCGTCGCCGGCTAGAATGTCCGTCAGGCGCTTGACGTAATATACTTGAAGCTCCTGGCGGAAGGTGTTCACCGCACCGCGGCTGTCATCCTCAAAGATGGCGTTTGTCAGGTCCGTCATCATCTCAGTGACATTATAGCTGTTGCCGTAGAGGCCGCTGTCTGTGATCCGCATCAGCGTGGTCGGGTGCAACAGATGCGCGAGGATGTCCGACTGGATGCTCAGCGCGCGGCCGTGCAGGGCAGGGTCTTCGTTGGCTGAGAAGTGGAAGAAGCCCCGGCGCTGGATTGCCAGGTGCTGGAACAGGGCAGGATCAGCCTGGAAGGCATCTGGCGCGAAGATATAGTCACGCAGCAGCTGCATGGCCTGTTCCTGCTTTTCCTTCTCCACAGGGCGGTATGGCGCTGTGGCACCGTCCTGCCCCGCGACAGCGCGGTCGACATACACGCCGCCCACATAGCGGGACGCCACGCGGCCCTGCCACGCCATGTCGGCCGTCAGGATCAGGTAGGCGTTCCTCAGCTCCTGATAGCTCTGGCCTTCGGTCGTGAACTTACCCCTGAGCTTGCTCATGGCATCGCGGTCAAGCTTGAGGCGGTCGTTCGCGAACTGAACCGCATCGTCGGTCATGTCATAGATGTTAACACGAGGGTCGATCGCCTTGCCCGGGGAACGCATGTCGTCGGCATCATTACCGAATGCGAGAGCTTTCTCGGTAGACCGCGCCAAGTGGGCTTCCATCTTGGCAGGATCATCCAGGTCAGGGTCATAGCCGAACTGGATGGCCCAGATGTCATACGGGCCAGGGCGCACAGTGTAATAGTGAGCCTGCTTCTCACCCGGAGGGGCGAAGTTGATGCTTGGGTAGTCCATGACCGAGCCCGCAAGGCCGTCTGCCTGCTTGTCGATGTCATAGGCTTCATCATAGGCCCGGGCCTGGGTTGCCTTCATATTGTGGTTGAGGCCAAGCGTATGACCAACTTCATGAAGCATCAGGTAATAGATGGCTTCTTCCACCAGCTTCTGGCTGGCCTGCGGGCCTGCTTCGTTGATGGCGGCCAGCGTTTTACCCAGCATGTTGTTGATCTGCAGGTGACCCGCCAGGTTGCAGTAGCGGCCGTGCGCCTTGATGGTCTGCATGAAGTCTTCCATCTGGCTGTCTTTGCTCTGAAGCCCAAGGGCAGCGTTTTCAAACACTTTGCTGGCATTCATGCGGTTCGTCAGGAAGGTGTATTCCAGCATGATGTCCGCCGCCAAAATTTGGCCTGTGCGCGGGTTGGAGAAGCTTGGGCCATAGCCGCCAAATGGTGGCTGCGGGCTGGAGGTCCAGCGCAACACATTGTAGCGGATATCGCCAGCGTCCCATTCGGCGTCATCCGGCTGTTCTTTGACAACCATCGCATTCTTGAAGCCCGCGGCCTCAAACGCGATGTTCCAGGATTCCACAGCCTTCTTGATGGTTGGCCGCAGTTCAACCGGCGTGGTGTTTTCAATCCACCATGTGATTGGCTCTACCGGCTCGGAAACCTTCGCGCTTGGGTCCTTCTTCACAAGATTCCAGCGGTTGATCATGTCGCGCCACGGCGTTGCTCCCTGGTCCGTCATGTCGTTGACATAATCCAGGAAATAGCCGACGCGGGCGTCATCGAAGCGTGGCTTGAAGTCATTTTCCGGCATGGCAACGAGCGTGTGCTGAACGGAAACCGTCACGTTGCGCGCATCTGTGATCTCGAACCACTGGCCCCGGTTCATCGGTGACGGGTTCGTATAAACATAATTCACGGTAACAGCGGTGTTTTCGGGATAGTTGTTGACCGACGCGATCTTGGTCTTGGAGCCGTCGAGCTTGCCAAGATTAAAGCGCTCCCACGGTTTGAGACGTGGGTTGGGAGTAGGTTTTACCTGGTCGAAAGCTTCAGACCGGAAGAGGCCAGTTACACTGATCAGATAGCTCTTGCCGTCTTCAGCTTCAGCATCGATGGAATGAGACGCGATGGTCGCGTTGGAAATGTTGGCGTCTTTCGCTTTGGAGATCGCGTTGTCCGGATCGAAATAGAAGTAGGGGTTCACTTCAACGAACTCCAGCTTCTTGAAATGCTTCTCGATCTTGAAGACCTTTTGCTGGCGGTATTGGCCGCGGAAGTGACCACCTTCAACGACACCGTCTGCCGTGTGGGAGAAATAGATGAATTCCTTGCCCAGCTGATCCTCTCGGACCTCCATCATCAGCGATCCGGTCTTCGGGTCCTGGTACAATTTGAAAAGGCCGTCGATGACAGTCTTGTCCTTGACCAGGTCTGCGATGGTTTTTTCTTTTTTCTTCTTCTCTTCGTCGTCAGCCTCTTCGGCTTTGTCGTCCGACTTTTCTTCTTCCTTGGCCTCTGGCTCTTCTTCTTGTTTTTTGGCGACCGCCGGTTTGGCCGGCTTATCGTCTTCAGCTGCGATCGTTGGCGCGACAAAGGCCACAGCCCCCAGCGCAACGCCCGTCAGCAGGAAACGGAATTTCTGGTCCAGGTTTTTCACCTTGCTTCTCCTCGATGTTGTGGCCGCGCAGGCGCGGTCCTCCCTCAATCCCGGCATTTGCGTATCCCACGCGCCGGGCCCGTAGTGTCCCATAAGCAGAAAATCAGTGTCACCAGCCCATTCAGGCAAGTCAATGCCCGTCTGTTCGTCTGATCCTTCAGGGGAAACAGGTTGTCGCATTTATGCCGTGAGGCTCAGCGCGCCCGGCGTACTGCGTCTTCAAACCCTGTGACAAAGGTGTCGCAGCCCTCTTCGGGCTCGCGAGCGGCTGCGCCGGCCAGGACATTCTTGAACTCCAGCTTGCCCAGGGCCTTTTCATAGTCATCTTTGGCAAGGATCGCGAGGCGGGCTTCCGCCTTGGCAATAAACTCGTCGATCATGTCCTCATCGGCTTTGCAGTATTGGGCGCCGCCAGCAATTTTTGCGCTGCTACGCGCGAAAGTCAGGAGCTCGCTCTCGTCAGCATGAGACGCTGGCATGCCGCTGCCGATCATGATGGCCGCAATTAGGCCGAATGCGATGTTGTTTTTCATTGTCATCATTCTTGTTCTTGATACCTGAGGTCACATTAGCGACGCAAAATGTGGCACGCAAGTGACCTCACGAATATTTAGGGGAACTCGAACTCAAGAGGTTCACCGCTTGACGTGATATCGCCCGCTAAGCGTTGGCCCTTCACCATGGCGATCACGGAATTGATCTGACCGGGCAGACGGTCGATCAGCAGGCTGTTCATGACTTCCATGTTTTCGGGCGGGCGGGGCAGGTCGCTTTCAAGATAGATGAAGACTTCCTGATCGCGGTATTCTATGCCAAGGAAAGTGAGCTCCACCGGGTTGCCATTCACTGTGATTTGCAGGTGGTCACGTATTAGCGGCGCTGTGCCGCTTTCCAAGAGGTCGAAATGCTCCGGATTCAGGAAACTAAGGCGACTGCCGTTATCCACGGATACCCGGGCTTCGAGCAGCTCGGCATGTATCTGCATGATCACCTCAAGCGAGCCATCGCTTTTGTTCCATTCAATTTCCGTGAGCGTCGCGAAGGCGTTGTGGGCCAGCGCGCCGGTGGTGAGAGGGACGAAGGCTATCAGGAGCACAGCAAGGGTGCGCAGGGATTTTATCATGACTGGTTAACTTCCGGGCTGGGGATCAGGCTGTTGCATATTCGAAGCCGACGACGCGATTTCGACCGTAGGCTTTGGCACTATAGAGCGCCTGGTCTGCGCGGTCGAGGGCGGGCTCGATCGTCACCTCGTCCGACATCCACTGGGCGACGCCAATGCTGGTGGTGAAGCGGAACCTTTCGGCTTCACATACCGTCTGGTTTTTCGCCGTCTGCCTGCGAATGTCTTCCGCAAGCCGGATGGCGTCATGCATGCCTGAACCAGGCAGGATTGCGGCGAACTCCTCGCCCCCCATACGCCCAACAAAGCCCTTGTCGCCCACACATGTCTTGACGATGTTGGCAAAATCCTTGATCGCCACGTCACCGGCAGCGTGGCCATATGTGTCGTTGATGCGCTTGAAGAAATCGATGTCCATCATGATGACCCAGATTTCGGTATTCTTTGCTGCTGCCACGGTCTCTTCACCGCGGGAGGTGAACCGGCGGCGGTTCAGAAGCCCTGTTAGGGAATCCGTATTGGCGAGGCGGCGAAGTTCGGCCTGTTTGGCTTCAAGCTCTGCCTTGGCATGATACAGCTGTTCTGCCAGCTCTGCGGTGCGGGCGGCATCGGCCTCCACCATCGACTGGTGCATGGCGCTGTCGTGATTGGCTTGCTGCACATGGGTGATGTCGCGCAGGAACCAGATGCGATTGCCTTCGTCATCAAGGGGGCGGGTGTTGCGTTCTATGACGCGCCCGTCCTTGAGATTCAGCATTTCAGAAAACTGGATGTCGGGGGATGCAAGCACAGCATCGACTACCTGATCCGCCTGGGACCTGTCGCCCAGTTCGCGGTGCCAACCATCGAACAGTTTCTTGATGTCATGGCCGGGATCGAAATTGGTGATCAGGCGCTGGGCCACTGTATTGGCACCGAGGACCCGGCCATCCACGCCAGAAACCAGGACGCCGTCAGGCAGGCGATCAGGGTCCAGCAGGAGCTTGCCGCGAGTGCGCCCGCCCTCTGGGCCGCGCAGGATCCCATAGAGCGTCAGCACGAAAAGGCTGCCGAGAAGGATAAGGCCAGCAACGAAGAGAGGGAGTTCAAGCGTCATGTCAGCGCCAAGTCCGCGCCCAAGCAAAAAGAGCGTGAATGCAGCTAACCCTAAAAACGCTTTAGCTATATCAAGCTTGGCCATAGTAACCGAAATTAATCCTCTAACCCCGCAGGCAAAGGACCCCACATCGCAGGCTTTGTCAAGGGGCCAGCCCGGGTCTGCACCAGACTACAGCGTCAAAAGTAAAATTTTGGAGAATATGGCGAAAAAAGAAAGGGAGGCCTGAGCCTCCCTTGTATCTGACTGCAGTGAGAATGGCTCGGGCCTAGTCCTTCTTTGCCGAATCGGCCTTTTTCTCACCGTCCAATACTTCTTTCATCAGGTTCCTGCCCGCTTTGCTTTTGTATAGCTCTACGCGCGACATCACAGGTTTTGCTGGCCAAGCGTTGTTGGCTTCATTGGCATCTGCGATCTCGTGATAGGGATCAAGGGTTACGGACTTGATCTCTTTGTCACGAACCAGGAGCTTGGTCACCTTCTGTGCGTTTTCACGCCAGATTTCCGCGGCGATGCGAACCTCTTCATGACTGCCGTCCTGATATTCAACGTCCAGGATAAGCGGCATGACAAGGCCACCGACATTCTCGAAATCGATGAAATAGAGCTCATGGCCGAACTTCAGCAGCTCTTTTTCCCAGTCCTTTAGGTCCTTCAGCTTGCCGGCATAGGCCTTCTTCTGCTTTTCGGTCACAATGAAATCATCATTTTCATTGTAGAAATCCAGAAGGTCCGGGAAGCGTTCCACCCGATGTTTAAACCCGGCTGCCTGGTCGCGCATTTCACCAATGTAGACCTTGTCCTTCTGGTCTTTTTCCCGCTTGATCGGGTTTTCAACCTCAGGGTCCTGTGTGCTGATGCGGGCGTGGGTCACGCCAGTGACGGCGATGTCCACATGGTCGGTGGTGTACCACCAGCCGCGGAAGAACCAGTCCAGGTCCTTGGCACTAGCGTCTTCCATGGTGCGGAAGAAGTCAGCAGGGTAAGGGCGCTTGAATTTCCAGCGACGGCTATATTCATGGAAGGCGAAATCAAACAGTTCGCGGCCCATGATGGTTTCGCGCAGGATGTTGAGCGCTACAGCAGGCTTGGTGTAGGCGTTCGGGCCATAGCCAATGATGCTGTCACTTTGGGTCATGATCGGCACCTGGTTCGGGCTGGTCATGTAAGACAGGACGCCCTTGGGCACAGACCGGCGCGCCGGATAGTTGGCTTCCCACTCACGTTCGGCCATGGACTGCAGGAAGCTGTTGATGCCTTCATCCATCCAGGCCCAGTTGCGCTCGTCGGTGTTGACCACCATTGGGAAATAGGTGTGGCCAATTTCGTGGATCACAACGGAAATCAGGCCGTACTTGGTGCGGCGTGAATAGGTGCGGGTCTCGGTCCCGTCTTCATTTTTCTCAATGTCGACCGGATAGCCGTTCGAAGTGATCATCGGATACTCCATGCCGCCACCGATCGGGCCGTGAACGGACCAAGCAACAGGGTAGGGGTATTCAAATGAATAGCGGCTGTAAGTATCCAGCGTATGCGCAATCGCCTGCGTGGAATATTTGTCCCACAGCGGCATGGCTTCCTCAGGATAGAGCGACATGGCCATTACGGTGCGACCGCTGTCCGGCAGTTTCACGCCCCAGGCATCCCAGACAAACTTGCGCGACGAGGCAAAGGCAAAGTCACGCACGTTGTCGGCCTTGAAATGCCAGGTCTTGGTGGCGTCGGTGCCTTCTTTCTCATTCTCAAGCGCTTCCTCCCGGTTCACAACGAACACCGGGCGGTCAGCAGTGCGAGCCTCATCAAGGCGGGCGCGTTGTTCCTTCGTCAGGACGTCCTTCGGGTTTTGCAGTTCGCCTGTGGAGCCAACGATATGGTCTGCGGGTACCGTGATTTCCACGTCATAGTCACCGAACTCGAGCGTGAATTCGCCCGTGCCCAGGAACTGCTTATGCTCCCAGCCCGCGAGGTCGGTATAGGCTGCGAGGCGCGGGAACCACTGGGCAATGAAGAAGACATCGTTGCCGTGGCGCTCATATGGCTGGTAGCCGCCGCGTGCCCACATGGCCTTGCCTTCCGGTACGTTGAAGTGCCAGTCGATGGCGAAATCGAAGCTGGCACCAGGCTTCAACGGCTTGGGCAGGTCGATGCGCATCATGGTATCAACCACGGTGTATTTCAGGTCCTTGCCACCGGACTGGACGCTGTTGAGCTTGAAGCCCCAATCCGTGCCTTCCGTGCGGGCAATGAAGCGCAGGGTTGAATAGCCCATTTTCTTCGAAGCCTGATCGCCCATTTCCATGGTGGTATAGGCGTCCGAGTGTTTCGAGAAGCGGTTCTGGTCCAGTTGCAGCCACAGATAGGTCAGCGTATCGGGGCTGTTGTTCTCATAGTGGATGGACTCCGAACCGTGAATTTGGCGGGCTTTTTCATCCAGTCGCACCTTGATCTTATAGTCCACCTGCTGCTGCCAGTATGCATGGCCAGGAGCGCCGGAGGCGGTGCGGTAAACGTTTGGCGTTGGAAGGTCTGCTTCCAGCTGCCGGAATTTGTCCTGGAATGTACCTTTGGTTTGCACATTGGCGTCACCGAAGGCCGGGAAGGCAACAAGCGCTGCCAAAACTATCCCGATAAATCTCATGTTTCTGCCCTTCGTAAGATTGGGTTGTCGTATTTGCTGGCGGCGACCCTATGCCACAAAAGCTCTCTCGGCAAGACTATGGCGAAATTGTGACGCTTATCTAATCCAAAGTTTATGGCAGAAGGACGAAGGGTGCTCATGGGCGCCTCCGTAGAAGGAGTGGACGCGCAGAAATGACGAGAGCCAACAATATGAGGACCATAACAATGAAAGTATGGAAAAAATCGATAGCGATTTCTGCAGCCGCCCTGTTCGCGACCGGGGTGCTGGCGGCAGATAACATGAAAGAGCGCAAGGATGCCCGCTTTGAAGAAATGAAAGCGCACCTTGAGGAACGCTTTAGTGATCTGGATAAAAACGGCAATGGAGTTGTCACCCACACCGAGATGATGGCCAAAGTGCAGGAAAAGTTTGCGGAATTCGACAAGAACCGTGACGGCTTCCTGACGCTGGCTGAACTGCCAAAGGAAATGCCGGTACCGGAGCACATCAAGGAACGGATGGAAAAGCGGGCGGAGCGCATGAAGGAACGGATGGCGGAAAGGGGAGAAGAGTTTGACCCTGAGGACATGCCTGCATCACCTGGCCCCCGCGGTGAGCGCTTCGGCGGCAAGCCATCACGCCTGGATTTCATGGCCAAGCATGACCGCGACGGTGACGAACGAGTGTCGCTTGACGAATTTGCGGTGAAGGCACAGCACCATTTCAAGAAAATGGACCTGAACGGTGATGGCGAAGTCACAAAGGATGAAGCATTTGAGGCAGCCAAAGAGCACAGGATGAAAAGAGGCAAGGGCCACCCGATGCAGCCCCATCACAGACGGTGACCTGATACCACTCCTCCCGAGTGAAACTGATCTTCTGACTGTTACCCTGTCCTGATCAGGGGAGCCTCAGACATGCCCGGCTGTTGGTCTTACCCCCAACCGTCGGGCATGTTGCTTTTTCGGTGCTGTTGTCTGGATGGGCGCGTCACACCGCACCCGCATCCTGGATGGGGGGCAGTTGATCTGGCGGGATGAGGATGTCAGCCCATTCTTCAAGCTCTGCCTTGGTCACATTGGCCGCCTCCTGAAGCAATTCCCAATCAAGAATGCTCAGATATCCATGGCTGACGTGGCAGACGTTGCGTTGCCGAAGATCTGACAACAAACGGTTTACGTGCACTTTCGACACGCCAATGAGGTCTGCCAGAATTTCCTGTGTTATCGGAATGGGCTCCATATAGTTTCCGATTTTTCCGCACAAGGACAGGCAAGCTTTCAAGAGAAGCCTGCATAATCTCTCTTCTGCCGTACGGTGGCAAAGGTCAAACGTCCTGTCTGTCAGGCTCAGGAACTGTCTTTCCAGTAACTGCTGGAAGAACTGGAAATAGCGCCCGTTGCCGCGAACCCGCTTGTTGAATTCCTCAACATTGATGACGCAGACGTTGAGTTTGGTAATGGCGCGGGAGCTGCACCCGGTACGAGTGCTGAAAATATTGGGCCAGCAAAGGATGTCGCCGTCGGTGTATACACCGCCCAGCTGTCGTTCGCCGTTCGCCAATATGCGGTAGGAATAGGCCCAGCCATGCCGGATGTGTACCATCTGGCCTGGTTTGAGTACTGTGGATACAACTTGCCGAGCAGGAATCTCGTTATGGCCCGCAATCAAATCGGCGTCGTCCGCTGAAGGCTCAAACATACAGTTCTCTGGCCCACCGTGGTAGGGACAGATTTGACAAAAACCACTCAACATAGCCTCCCAATTGGCAGCCTCACCCCCATGAGCTGCCGCTACCGGCATAACTATAGAATTCATTGCTGATGAGCATAGCTAAACCTTGTTAACATAAGTTAACAGGTGCTGTATTGCTGCTTTGCGTAGGGCCTACGTATATTTGTTATGCAAAAATTAAAGATCGCGGAACGAACTTCTAATACCAGTTTTTCTGCAGATTTAGTCGGATAGGGTAGGCAGGCAGCAATGGCATCAGGCACATATTCTGGCGAGGAACGCGTCTTTGAGTCTGACAGGATTATCGTTAGCAAAACCGATCTTCAGGGGCGGATCACTTATGTGAACAGGCTCTTCTGCTCCATCGCAGACTATTCCGAAAGTGAATTGATTGGTCGTCCCCACAATATTATCCGGCACGCTTCAATGCCCCGCGGTATTTTCGAGATGCTTTGGGGGCGTTTGCAGGCGAAAAAGGAAATCTTCGCCTACGTCATCAACAGCACTAAAAGTGGCGACTATTACTGGGTTCTGGCTCACGTGACGCCCAGTTTCGACGAGGCGGGACAGGCCGTGGGGTACCACTCCAACAGGCGCGCGCCACGCAAAGCCGCTCTTGATGTGATCCGGCCGATCTATGAGCGGATGCTTGAAATCGAAGCGCAATCGCATCGCCGCAAGGACGGTATTCAGGATAGCTGCCGTTTTCTGGAGAAATGGCTGCAGGACAAAGGGGTAAATTACGATGAATTTATTTTCTCGGTTTAGCCCGAAGGAGGTACCGTCAGACAAGATTGGTGGCCCCGAGCTGGACACCTTGTTGGATGTATGTCGGGCAATTTGTGCAGGCGAAACAAATATTTCCATTCCGGAGGGGGGAGAGGGGCAGGCCTTGTCCCCTGTTTGGGCGGCCGCTCAAGCCCTCGCGGCGAAATCCCGGCAATGCGACCAATATGAGCGTGAGATGGCTGCCATCACTGACGTGCTTGAAAAGGTTACGGGGGGCGACCTGGAAACCAGGGTTCCCATCCGGGAAGGCGCAAGCGAGGCTTTCCTCGAGCTCAGGCACCAGGTCAACGACTTTATCGATATGTCGGATGCCTTCATTCGCGAGGCTGGCGCTGCAATGGAATTCGTGCGTGACGACCTCTATTACCGCCAGGTGCGGCGCACCGGTTTTAGCGGTGCCTTCCGCCATCAGGCGGGCGTTATCAATGGTGCTCTCAATGCCATGGGGAAGCGCAAGGAAGCATCGGCGGAAATAACGGAGAAGTTTGCAGGCAACGTGAAGAACGTGGCATCCAGTATGGCAGAGATGCGAACTGCAGTGGAGGTGCTTGCCGACACTGCACGGGAGTCTTCTGGTCGCTGCACGGCTGCAAATGAGACGGTGTTGGGGACAGAGGAGGCCGTGAAATCTGTGGCTGCTGCCTCAGAAGAAATGACGTCCTCCATCAATGAAATCAGCCGCCGCGTATCCATGTCGTCCGCGGATATCCAGACGGCCGTCGCTGAAGCCACTCATGTGGAAGGGATTGTCCAGGACCTGGTCCTAGCCTCTGACAAGGTGTCATCCATCATTCGGTTGATCGAAGAAATTTCAGACAAAACAAACCTGCTGGCATTGAACGCGACGATTGAGGCCGCCCGTGCCGGCGAGGCTGGAAAAGGGTTCGCGGTGGTGGCAAGTGAAGTGAAGGCGCTGGCGACCCAGACAGGTAGAGCTACAGGCGATATCACTGACCAGATCGGCGCCATCCAAGAGGCCGCAGGCAATGCCGCGGAATCCATTCGGAAAATTACGGACACGATCGAAAGCATGAACGAGAGCTTTGGTGTGGTGGCCGGTACCATGAACGAACAGAATGCAGCGACACGTGAGATCAGCGAGCATGCACAGTCTGCCTTCAACATGACCAGTTCCCTGAGCGGAGACCTCAAGGAAGCTGTCGTAGACGCGCAAAAAACCGGCACGGCAGCTGAGCAGCTCCGGTCCTCAACCGAACGCCTGTCAGCGGAATCCGATGCTTTGCTGGACGAGTTGGAAGCGTATCTGAAGCGCTAGGGTCTGAAAGCAGAAAG
>JBNKYQ010000041.1:0-14888 GCA_050300975.1 Kordiimonas sp. | reverse complement strand
GGTACTGGACGGCACTGAAGTGGTTTCCTTCGAGGACGCAGCAATCGCTGACCGCAGGCGCGCCTCCCATAACGGGTTTGTGTCTGTGAGCTTGGTTTTCGCTGACGATGGCGCGCTGGCTGCCGAGCCGCTGATGGCGCCCCTTGGACTTCCGCGCGCGGACGATGAAAGCTTTTATGACGGCATGGTGGATGCCATTGAAACCGCCGTTGAGCGCATGAAACGGCGTGACCGCGAAAGCGACTTGTTCGTGGAAGAGGCAGTGCGCATCGGCATTCGCCGATTCTGCCGCCGTGAAATCGGTAAGAACCCTGGGGTTGCCGTGCTGATCAACCGCCAGGACGAATTAGACTTCAGTTAGGGAGAGACGGATGATTGGTCGATTGAACCATGTGGCCATAGTTGTGCCTGACCTTGAAGCTGCCGCGAAAACCTACCGCGACACGCTTGGGGCAACTGTATCTGAGGCCGTAGACCTTCCAGATCACGGTGTGACCACCGTGTTTGTGGAACTGCCAAACACCAAGATTGAGCTACTGCATCCCCTTGGCGAGGGCTCCCCGATCGGCAAGTTCCTCGAAAAGAACGCATCCGGCGGCATGCATCATGTCTGTTATGAGGTTGAGGATATCCTCGAGGCCCGCGACAAACTTGTGGCCGAAGGCGCACGCATCCTGGGCGACGGCGAACCCAAAACCGGGGCCCACGGCAAGCCAGTGCTGTTCCTGCACCCAAAGGATTTCTGCGGCACGCTTGTTGAGATCGAGGAGGTTTGATCCATGAATATCGCAACAATTCTTCTGGTGTTCGTGGTGACCTGGTGGCTGGTCTTCTTTGCCGTACTGCCGTGGGGCGTTCGCTCCCAGCATGAAACGGAAGAGGGCGTGACGGAAGGGACCGAGCCCGGAGCCCCCGCAAACCCCAATTTGAAGAAGAAGATCATCGTGACAACGCTGATCGCAATTGTGCTGACCACAGCCTACTATTTTGTGGCCACATCAGGCTGGATTTCGTTCCGATATCAGGGGCGTTGACGCCAGGGCACTGTCTCTGAAAGCAAAAAAGCAAGGCCGCTAAGCCTTGCTTTTCTTTAATATATGAACAGGCGATTTTATTGGTGCCCGTTTCTAATATATATGTGCACAAAGTCCTCCCTGAGCGTGGACCACATAATACGTGAACCGTTCAGCTCTGCGCTTTTGAGACGCTATGGAAACATTTGATGATTGTCATCAACTGAACGCGTGTGTCGCCACCAGATATTGTGTTTCTTTGCGACTTCTGTTGCATGGCTGCAACAATTTCGGAGGGGAAGGCACCCTGCACCCATAGATTTCTGCAATTCCGGGCAGGGAGCGGCCCAAAAAAATAAAGAAACCGTTGCTATTCCAGCGGCTGAACGGCAAAAGAAGCAATGACTTTCGGTGCCTGCTGTGCACTACCAACCTCGTTTCAAACAAGAGATACAAGCCGCCATGCGTTTAAGCCGTTATTTTTTGCCAACCTTGAAAGAAACTCCTGCTGAGGCAACCATCGCTTCGCACCGTTTGATGCTGCGTGCCGGCATGATCCGTCAGGGCGCTGCCGGTATCTATAGCTGGCTGCCACTGGGGTTGAAGGTTCTGAAGAAGATCGAACAGATCGTTCGGGAAGAACAGGACGCGGCAGGCGCGCAGGAAGTGCTGATGCCAACCATCCAGGCGGCTGACCTTTGGGTGGAAAGTGGCCGCTATGACGACTATGGCGACGAAATGCTGCGCATCGAAGACCGTCACGGTCGCCAGATGCTGTATGGCCCGACAAACGAGGAAATGATCACCGATATTTTCCGCCGTGAGATCAAGTCCTACCGCGACCTGCCAAAGAACCTGTATCACATCCAGTGGAAATTCCGTGATGAGCGCCGCCCACGCTTTGGCGTGATGCGCGGCCGCGAATTCCTGATGAAGGATGCCTACAGCTTCGACCTGACGGCTGAAGACGGCCAGAAGTCCTATAATGCCATGTTTGTGGCTTACTTGCGGACCTTCGCCCGCCTGGGCTTGAAGGCCATCCCAATGCGCGCAGACACAGGCCCAATCGGCGGTGACCTGAGCCATGAGTTTATCGTGCTCGCGGAAACCGGCGAAAGCGAAGTCTTCTTCGACAAGGCGTTCGATGGCCTCGACCCGATGGTTGAAGTGGCTGACGGCGCTGACCTGCAGCCGATTGTCGACGAATGGACCAGCCACTATGCCGCAACGGATGAAATCCACGATGCCGAGAATTGTCCGGTGGATGAAGGCAACCTGGTGACAGGGCGCGGTATTGAAGTGGGTCATATCTTCTTCTTTGGCGAAAAATACTCCAAGCCCATGAACGCCACGGTGCAGGGCCCGAACGGCGAGACTGTGCCTGTGCAGATGGGGTCATACGGCGTGGGCGTGTCCCGCCTTGTTGGTGCCATCATTGAAGCGTGTCATGACGAGAACGGAATTGTATGGCCGGAAGCCGTGGCACCCTTCAAGGTTGGCCTGATGAACCTGCGTGCCAAGGACGACGAGTGCACCGAGGCCTGTGACAAGCTTTATCAGGCGCTGACAGCGGCTGGTGTTGATGTGCTCTATGACGACACAGATACAGGTGCGGGCGCCAAGTTTGCCAACATGGACCTGATCGGCCTGCCGTATCAGCTTGCTGTTGGTCCGCGCGGCCTCAAGAATGGCGTTGTCGAGCTTAAGGACCGCAAGAGCGGCGAGCGCGTTGAGTTGACGCCGGAAGAGGCTGTTGCCAAACTGACGGCCTAATCAGCCACTAGAGGGGGCGTTTGGTGATAGCACGTGGGTTTGAATGGTCGATAGCGCAGCGCTACTTGCTTGCGCGCAAGAATGACCTTGTGATCTCCGTAACCGCCTTGCTGTCTGTCACTGCCATTGCACTTGGGGTGTGGGCCCTGATCGTGGTTATGGCGGTGATGAATGGCTTTCGTGCGGAACTGATGGACAAAATCCTCGGCTATCATGGCCATGTGCTCGTGCAAGGCTATGGCGGAAAGATTGCCGACTACGAGGACATCCTGAAGGATATCCAGAAGATCGACGGTGTTGTGAAAATCATGCCCTTCAGCGAATCCCAGGTCATGGTGACCAAGGAAGGGCAGGCTTGGGGCGCGCTGGTCCGCGGTATCCCTGATGATTATTTCTCTGAGACGAAGCTCAATGTTGTGCGCACGGTTGCCGGTGATATCGGTCAGGCGCCTGAGATGGGCGGCATTGTGCTGGGTGTCCAGCTGGCCAACCGCTTGCGGGTGACGGCGGGGGACACAGTCACAATCGTCAGCCCCAATTCCGTTGCGACGCCTTTTGGATCCACGCTCAGATACCTTTCCTACACGGTCGCGGCGGTCGTCGAGATTGGCGTTTACCAGTTCGATGAAAGCTTCATCGGCATGCCGCTTGAGGAAGCGCAGCGCTTCTTCCGCCTTGGTGACACGGTAACCAACATCGAACTGATGTTGACCAGCCCTGATGCGGTTGATGATGTTGGCCCAACGATTGCCGAGGCCGTTGGCGGCCGCGCCTTTGTCCGCTCCTGGCGGTCATTGAACCAGAGCCTGGTGGGCGCACTGCAAACCGAACGGGTTGTCATGTTCCTGGTGGTTGGCTTGATCATCGTGGTGGCGGTTTTCAATATTTCCTCCAGCCTCTTTATGCTGGTGAAGGACAAGTCGCCTGATATCGCGATCCTCCGGACCATGGGTGCAACCCAGGGCGCCATCAAACGCATCTTTGTAACCGTTGGGCTGTGTGTCGCCCTGGTGGGTATCGTCATCGGGTGCCTGCTGTCGTGGGTGACAATCGCCAATATCGAAGGCATCAAGAATGCCGTTGAAAGCATGACAGGCATGGATGTCTGGGACCCGGCGGTTCGCTTCATCTCCAGTATCCGCGCCGACGTTGACTGGTTCGAGGCAGGCCTGACGATCGGCCTTGCTGTACTGCTGTCCCTTATCGCGGCGGTGATCCCGGCGCGGCGTGCGGCAAAGCTCGATCCTGTGGAGGTGCTGCGCTATGAGTAAACAGGCACAAGCGCTCGCGCTCGAGATGACCGGCATCTGCAAAAGCTTCTTTCAGGGGCACAAGGAACTGCAAGTCCTGAAGGGTATTGACCTGAAAGTGAAGCCTGGTGAACTGGTTGCACTGGTTGGTGCCTCGGGCTCAGGCAAAAGCACGCTTTTGCAGCTGGCTGGCTTGCTAGACAAGCCAACATCCGGGTCGGTCGCCATTGCAGGCGAACAGGTCGCCGACCTAAAGGATGACATTCGTAGCCAGATCAGGCGCTCAAAGCTCGGTTTCGTCTATCAGTTCCATCACCTGCTGCCGGACTTTTCAGCCCTTGAAAATGTTCAGATGGCGCTCCGGATTGGCGGCATGAGCCCCAAGGCTGCCGCCAAGGACGCGGAAGCGATCCTGTCGGAAATGGGCCTTGGTGACCGCCTGTCGCACAATCCGGCAGAACTGTCAGGCGGGGAACAGCAGCGGGTGGCAATTGCGCGGGCCATTGTCACCAACCCGTCGCTGCTGCTCGCGGACGAGCCAACCGGCAACCTGGATGAGGAAACTGCGGGCAGGGTGTTTGCCCTGTTTGTATCCATGGTTCGGGAACGGGGGCTTGCAGCCGTGATCGCCACCCACGACCGTGCGCTCGCAGGTCAGATGGACCGGCAACTGCATCTTTCCGCGGGTGTTCTTCACGAATCTTGAGCATGATAGCCAATCGGGCTAGTCTATACCTCTCATGCGGGAGAGGGGGAGACAATGGAATTACTCGCTAACATGAACTGGCTTGCCGTGCTTCTGGGCGCGGTGATCTATATGGTCGTCGGCGGTATCTGGTATGGCCCGATAGCCGGCAAGGCCTGGATGGCGGAAACGGGCCTGTCAGAAGAAGAAATCAAGGCATCGGGCAGCCCGGCAAAAGCGATGACGCAAGCCTTCGTGGCGTCGCTCTTTCTGTCCGCAGGGCTTGAATTCATCCTGTCGATGCAGTCTTTCGCGGACGGTGGCTGGATGGGCGGCATGCAGGTTGGTTTTGTTCTGTCCATCCTGATTATCGGTGGTGGAACATTTGCTAATTATGCTTTTGAAAACAAATCACTACGCCATTTCCTGATTCATATGGGAAATGTTACGCTTGCAATGATGGCCATGGGCGCGATGATGGGTGCCTGGAGCTAACCTAAAGGGTCTGGAGTTACATTTATGAGCCACGCTGGCTTTGTGCATTTGCGCGTTCACACGGCCTATTCGCTCTCTGAAGGGGCGATTCACGTCAAGGATCTGGTGAAACAGTGCGTGGGCCACAAGATGCCTGCCGTGGCCATGACCGACACGGACAATATGTTCGCGGCGCTCGAATTCTCAAGCTACGCGACAGACGCTGGCGTTCAGCCGATCATCGGCGTCACGCTGCATGTCAAGAACCCATACAAGGACCATCAGGCAAAGGGCAAGAAGGCTGCAAAGCCGGACCAGCTTGTGCTGCTGGCGCAATCGGAACTCGGATACCAGAACCTGATGAAGATTGTCTCCAAGGCGCACCTTGAAAGTGACCCCCAAACCGGCGTTCAGTATCCGTTTGAGGCGTTCAAGGGCCTGACGGAAGACATCATCTGCCTCACAGGCGGCGTTTCAGGCCCGTTAGGTGCGCTATTGCTTGAAGGCAAGAAGGAAGAGGCTGACCTTTGCCTCAGGTCCCTGAAGACGCTGTTTGGCGACCGGCTCTATATGGAGATCCAGCGCCACGGCATGCCGGCGGAAGAGCAGACCGAGGAAGATTTCCTTGATCTGGCCTATGACCACAATATTCCGATCGTTGCGACCAACCAGCCCTTCTTCGTTGGGCCCGATATGTATGAGCCACACGACGCGCTTCTCTGTATGGCGGAAAGCACTTATGTGGCAGTGCAGGACCGCAGGAAGTTGAACCCGGAATACCGCTTCAAGGAAGCCTCAGAGATGATCGATCTCTTTAAGGATCTTCCAGAAGCAATTGAAAATACGATGAATATCGCGCATCGATGCGCCTATAAGGTCGACAAAATTGCGCCACTTCTGCCGAACTTCACCCGCGGCCTTGATGTGTCGGAGGCTGACCTGTTGCGTCAGCAATCTGAGGACGGCCTGCGCGAACGCCTGGACTTCAAGGCAAAGGAAGACGGCCTGAAGCCCGGCAAAGACCAGGAGTGGGAAAAAGAATATTGGGACCGACTGGATTATGAACTGGGCATCATCAACCAGATGGGCTTCCCGGGCTACTTCCTGATCGTTGCCGACTTCATCCAGTGGGCCAAGGACCATGATATTCCGGTTGGCCCGGGGCGGGGCTCGGGCGCAGGCTCTGTGGTGGCGTGGGTCCTCAAGATTACAGACCTCGATCCGCTGCGTTTTTCGCTGCTGTTCGAACGCTTCCTGAACCCCGAGCGTGTCTCCATGCCTGACTTTGACGTCGACTTCTGCCAGGACAAGCGGGAGAAGGTGATCCGCTATGTGCAGGACAAATATGGTTATGACCATGTGGCCCAGATCATCACCTTTGGTAAGCTGCAAGCGCGGGCGGTTGTGAAGGCCTGTGGCCGCGTGATGCAGCAGCCGCACGGCCAGACAGACCGGCTATCGAAGATGATCCCGAACGACCCGGGCAACGCCATGAGCCTGCAGGAAGCCATCGACAGCGAACCCAGGCTGCAGGCCGAGATCAACAATGACGAGCTGACCAGAAGCGTGATGGACCGGGCACTGAAGCTAGAAGGTTTCTATGCGCACTCTTCCACTCACGCGGCGGGCGTGGTGATTGGCGACAGGCCGCTTGACCAGTTGGTGCCGCTCTACCGCGACCCGAAATCCGACATGCCGGTAACCCAGTTCAACATGAAATGGGTGGAACTTGCAGGCCTTGTGAAGTTTGACTTTTTGGGCCTGAAGACCCTGACGGTGCTTGACCGCGCGGTGCATTATATCCGCGACCGGGGCATTGAGGTTGATCTGCCAGCCGTGCCGCTTGATGACGGCCCAGCCTACGAGTTGCTCGCAAAGGGCGACACGGCGGGTGTGTTCCAGCTCGAGAGTACGGGCATGCGGTCGGTCCTGAAGGGCCTGCGGCCGGATAAGTTCGAGGACATCATCGCAATTGTGGCCCTGTACCGTCCGGGGCCCATGGAAAACATCCCCACCTATATCGACCGCAAGCACGGCCGACTTGAGGTGGAATATCCGCACCCGATCCTAGAGGAGATCCTGGGCGAAACCTACGGCGTGATCATTTACCAGGAACAGGTGATGCAGATCGCGCAGGTTATGTCCGGCTACAGCCTTGGCGAAGCAGACATCCTGCGCCGCGCCATGGGTAAGAAGATCAAGGAAGAGATGGACAAGCAGCGCGGGCGCTTCTGCGAAGGGTCCGTTGAGCGCGGGATTGACGCGGAAAAAGCCAGCTATATCTTTGATCTGGTTACGAAATTCGCGTCATACGGTTTCAACAAGTCCCACGCGGCGGCCTATGCACTGGTGGCCTATCATACGGCCTACCTGAAGGCCAATTTCCCGGTGGAGTTCATGGCGGCGATCATGACGCTCGACCTTGGCAATACTGACAAGCTGGCCGCTTTCAAGCAGGAACTGCAGCGCATGGAAGTGCCTCTGCTGCTGCCTGACATCAACAAGTCCTTCGTGCCGTTCGTGGTGGAAACCGTTGAGGAACCTTACTGCGAAGCAGAAGATGACCCACGCCATAACCTGGGTGTTCGCTATGCGCTTGGTGCCATCAAGGGCGTGGGTGAAAAGGCGATGGAAAGCATCATAGAGGAACGGGAGAAGAATGGCCCGTTCACGGACATCTTTGATTTTGCCGAACGCGTTGACCCCAAGTACCTGAACAAGCGCCAGATCGAGCGCCTGGCGGCCGCCGGTGCCTTTGACTGCCTGGAGCCTGACCGCGCGCGTGCTTACGCTGCCGCAGAAATGGTCATGCGCGTGGCCCAGATGGAAGCCAAAGAACGTGAAAGCGACCAGGTAAGCCTGTTCGGTGGCGAGATGGCCAAGACGGTGGACCGACCAAGCCTGCCACAAGTCAGGAGCTGGACCGACACCGAGGCGCTCGAGTTTGAGAAGAATGCCGTTGGCTTCTACATCTCCGCCCACCCGCTGGATACTTACGACACAATCCTGCAGCGGGAGCGGATCATCCCAGCCAAGGAGGTCTATACCGACCCCGGGCTGATTGGGCAGACCGTTCGCATGGCAGGTGCGATTGCAGGATACCGGGAAGGCAATACCAAGCGCGGCAGCAAATTCGGCCGCCTGACGCTTTCTGACCGCTCGGACGCCTTCGAGATCATGGCCTTCGAGGATGACCTGGATGCCATCCGCGCCCGGGTCGAGGAGGGTGCACCCGTTGTGGTTTCGGTCCAGATCAGAAAGCGCGACGATGACGACAGCATCGGCCTGTCGTGCCGCGGGATTGAGAGCCTCGAGCATGTGGCCTCGCAATCCTCCAAGGGGCTGTTTGTCGAAGTTGAATCGGAAAAATCCTTTACCGGAATCAAAGCCGCCCTAGATCGTAAAGCAGGAGGCAAAGGCCGCGTGACCATGCGAGTGCCGGTGGCTGACAACAGCCGCTACGCCGAATTCAAGCTGCCAGGGCGCTATAAGGTGACACCAGAGCTGAAGCAGGCTGTTGCCGCCGAAATGGGTGTCCTGTCCGTGGAGGAAGTTTAACTTGGACCAGAGCCGAAAGATCGCAGTGCCGAAACCAGCGTCCTCGATCATGGTGATCCGTGACGGGCAGGGTGGCCTTGAGGTGTTGATGATCGAACGGGCGAAGACCATGAAGTTCGCGCCCGGTGCGTTCGTCTTCCCAGGCGGCAAGGTGGACAAAGCCGATATGCAGGGCTGGCGCTGGCAAGGCATCACAACGGGCCGCAGCGCCATGCGCGACTTCGCCTACCGGGTGGCGGCGCTGAGGGAGCTTTATGAGGAAGCAGGCATCCTGCTGACCGACCGGGCACCGAAACGCACACTCACGCCAGCGGTGCCGTTTGCCACCATGGTAAGGAACGCGGGCGTCAGGCTTGATATCTCCAACATGGTGCCCTTTGCGCACTGGGTGACGCCAGAGCCCATGCCGCGCCGCTTTGATACATATTTCTACCTAGCGCCCCACAACGGCGAACTTGCGGTCCATGACGGCAATGAAGCCATTTCCTTCCGCTGGGTAAGCCCGCGACGCATTCTGGATGACTGGGAAAATGACCGTATTCCGCTGATGTTCCCGACGCGATTGAACCTGATGAAACTGGCCCGTGCGGCCACGGTGAATGAAGCCATGCGGCAGGCGCGGCGGGCCAAGGTTATCCGTACCTTGCCGGTTGTTCATATGCAGGAGGGCGGTGTCAGCCTGTCAATTGATCCGGCCACAGGGTTCGGTGTTACGGCCGCCACGCCCAAAGAACTTTCGGTTGAAGCTGCCGGACTAGCAAAAAAAGCTTGATCTACCCCCATTAAAGGCCTATACGACGCGCGACTTCACACGTGGGTGAAGGCTTCCTGCTGTGTTGGCAGGCCGCCATCCGGTGTTTCGGGAAATGGTTTTCCGATACGCACGCCCACGGAGGCTTAACCGGAAAAGGAGTAGTATTATGGCGATGCCAGTAGTCGACATGCGCGCCCTCTTGGAAGCAGGCGTGCACTTTGGTCACCAGACTCGTTACTGGAACCCAAAAATGGGTTCCTTCATTTTCGGCGAACGTAACGGCGTTCACATCATTGACCTGTCCCAAACCGTTCCATACTTTCAGCGTGCCCTGCAGGCTGTTCGTGACGTTGTTGCCGGTGGCGGCCGCGTTCTGTTCGTTGGTACGAAGCGTCAGGCGTCCCCAATCATTGCTGAAGCAGCTAAGCGTTGCGGCCAGTACTATGTAAACCACCGTTGGCTCGGCGGCATGATGACCAACTGGCAGACGATCAGCCAGTCCATCAAGCGCCTGAAGCAACTCAACGAGCAACTCGGCCAAGAGCACACTGGTCTGACCAAGAAAGAAACTCTGCAACTGACGCGCCTGCGCGACAAGCTCGAGCTTTCCCTGGGCGGTATCCAGGACATGGGCGGCCTGCCAGACATTATTGTTGCTGTTGACGTAATCGGTGACGACCTCGCGATTGCTGAAGCCAACCGTCTGCACATCCCGGTTGTTGGCGTTATCGACACCAACTCCAAGCCAGAAGGCGTTGACTACCCAATCCCAGGTAACGACGATGCGACCCGTGCGCTGCGTCTCTACTGCGACCTGCTTGCTGAAGCAGCTCTGGACGGTATTCAGGCTGAACTGGCTGCTCAAGGCGTTGACCTTGGTGCTCAGGCCGCTCCAGTTGAAGAAACTGTTGCTGAAGTAGAAGCTGCGCCAGCTGAAGAAGCTGCTGAAGCGCCCGCTGAAGAGAAGAAGCCTGCGAAGAAGGCTGCTGCGAAGAAAGCTCCAGCGAAGAAAGCTGCTCCTAAAAAAGCTGCTAAAGACGCTGACGCTGACAAAGCAGAGTAACAATTTTCATATATTGCTCCCGAAGGCCTCGGCTTTCGGGGGCATAATCTTATCTACACTTTAAGATCTCCAGAGATCGTAAGGGGAAATCCGATGGCACAAATTACTGCCGCACTTGTGAAAGAACTGCGCGAGACTTCCGGCGCAGGCATGATGGATTGCAAAAAAGCGCTTGCTGAAACTGATGGCAACCTTGAAGCCGCTGTTGACTGGCTGCGTACCAAAGGTCTTGCTGCTGCTGCCAAGAAATCCGGTCGCGTTGCTGCTGAAGGCCTCGTGGGCGTTAAAGCCGCAGGCAACAAAGCTGCTGTAATCGAAGTTAACTCCGAGACTGACTTCGTTGCTCGTAACGAGAAATTCCAGAAATTCGTTGGCGATCTCGCCGCCGTTGCCCTGGAAGTTGGTACTGATGTTGAAGCAATTGCTGCTGCAACTTACCCAGGTTCCGCGAAGCCTGTTTCTGAAGTCCTGACCGACAACATTGCTACAATCGGCGAGAACATGACGATCCGTCGTGCCGCTGTTGCTGAGGTTGATAACGGCCTCGTTGCTTCCTACATCCACGGCGCTGTTGCTGATGGCATGGGCAAAATCGCTGTTCTGGTGGCTCTGAAGTCCGACGCTGGCGAAGACGTACTCGCGCCTCTGGGCAAGCAACTGGCAATGCACATCGCGGCTGCCAACCCTGCGTCCCTGTCTGAAGCTGACCTGGATCAGGAAATCGTTGAGCGCGAGAAGCAAGTTCAGATCGAAAAAGCCAAGGAATCCGGCAAGCCAATGGAAATCATCGAGAAGATGATCGTGGGCCGTATGCGCAAGTTCCTTGAAGAAATCGTACTTCTGAAGCAGACATTCGTGATCGACGGCGAAAGCAAGATCGAAGACGTGATTGCAAAAGCTGCGAAAGACGCCGGCACTGCAATTGAGCTCGTGAGCTATGTTCGCATGGAAATGGGCGAAGGTCTCGAGAAGAAAGAAGACGACTTCGCTGCGGAAGTGGCTGCTGCTGCAGGCGTTTAAGACGCACCGCTAGAAATGTTGAAAAGCCCAGGAGGTTTCTCCTGGGCTTTTTTATGAGGTTTTGCGCCCGTGTTTTGCGGCGTTGAAGCCCACGGTATTTTTATTTAAAACTTCGGTAGCCTTGTCCGGCCCAAGCGGATAAGCTGCTGCGGGCAAGAATAAACACCAGATTTCAAGGTGTAAGGGGAGATACTGGCTGATGTCCAATGAGCCAAGATTTAAACGTGTATTGCTGAAACTTTCCGGCGAAGCGCTGATGGGCGATGGCAGCTACGGGATTGACCCTGTAACAGCCAATCGCGTGTCTCAGGAGATCAAACGCGCCCGTGAAATTGGCACGGAAGTATGCGTGGTCGTTGGGGGTGGTAACATCTTCCGGGGCATCAAGGGTGCCGCTGAAGGCCTTGACCGGTCTACAGCCGACCATATGGGCATGCTGGCAACAGTGATGAATGCGCTGGCGCTACAGAATGCTCTTGAAAAGGTCGGCGTTGATACGCGGGTACTGTCTGCGATTCCGATGGCAAGCGTGAGCGAGCCCTACATCCGCCGCCGCGCCATCCGGCACCTTGAAAAAGGCCGTGTGGTGATTTTCGCGGCAGGTACGGGCAACCCATTCTTTACAACGGATACAGCAGCAGCCCTCAGGGCGGCTGAGATGAACTGTAATGCGCTTCTAAAGGGCACGCAGGTCGACGGCGTCTATAACGCAGATCCCAAGAAGGATCCGTCGGCTGTGCGCTATGACCGCCTGTCCTACATGGATGTTCTGCGCCAGGACCTGAAGGTCATGGATGCCTCGGCCATTTCGCTGAGCCGCGAGAACAACATTCCAATCGTAGTCTTTTCTATTCAAACGCAAGATGAGTTGGTGAAGGTCCTGCAAGGTGAGGGGACCTGCACAATCGTGGGTGAGGAATAAACATGAGTGATGAAGATCTTGATCTGCAGGATATCGAACGCCGCATGAAAGGGGCTGTTGAGTCCCTGAAGCATGAATATGCGGGCTTGCGCTCCGGCCGGGCGACAACCAGCCTGCTGGACCCGGTAACAGTAGATGTTTACGGCGCCAATATGCCGCTCAACCAGGTTGGCACGGTGGGCGTGCCTGAGCCGCGCATGCTGTCCGTCCAGGTTTGGGACAAGGGCAATGTCTCAGCTGTTGAGAAAGCGATCCGGAATTCAGGCCTTGGCCTGAACCCGATGATCGATGGCCAGCTGGTTCGCATTCCGATCCCTGAGCTGAATGAAGAGCGCCGCGCAGAGCTTGCGAAAGTTGCTGCAAAATATGCCGAAACGGGCCGGATTGCGATCCGCAACGTGCGCCGCGACGGCATGGATCAGCTGAAGAAGATGGAAAAAGACAAGTCCATCAGCGAAGATGATCATAAAATGTATGCTGACGAAGTTCAGGATCTGACCAACAAGTTTGTTGGCGAGGTGGATGAGCTTCTGCAGGCCAAAGAAAAAGAAATCATGCAGGTCTAACATGGTAGCCCAGGCCCAGCCTATCGAAGAGGCGCCCACAGGGGTGCCTCCAAAACATGTTGCCATCATTATGGACGGCAATGGCAGGTGGGCAGCCCAGAAAGGCAAGCCGCGGTCTGCTGGCCACAGGCGTGGCGCTGAAGCCGTGCGCGAAGCCATTGAAGGGGCACTGGACCAGGGCATCGAGTACCTGACACTATATGCTTTCTCTTCAGAGAACTGGAATCGGCCGGAAGAGGAAGTGCGGGACTTGATGGGGCTGTTGAAGCTCTACCTGAATCGCGAAGTCAAGACCATGCACAAGCAGAAGGTGCGGCTTCGGGTCATCGGGCGGCGCGACCGCTTGTCCCCGGACATCCAGAAGATGATCGAACGCGCGGAAACTCTGACCGCGGACAATGACCGCATGACCCTGGTGATCGCGCTTAGCTATGGCAGTAGGGACGAGATCCTGGACGCCGCCCAGAAGCTGGCCCGTGCCGTGTCGAGTGGCGAGATGGCGGCGGAAGAGATCACCGAAACCGTATTCTCGAACGCGCTTACCACCCACGGATTGCCTGACCCGGACCTGATTATCCGCACCAGCGGTGAACAGCGGCTGTCCAATTTCCTGTTGTGGCAGGCGGCCTATTCCGAGTTCCTGTTTCTTGACCTTTTGTGGCCAGACTTCACCAAAGAGGCATTCGCTGACGCCGTGTCCGATTTTAGCAACCGCGACCGCCGTTTCGGTGTCCGCCCATAAGGAATAGGGTGCCTGTATGCCCTTTGGGATATCTGATAACCTGTTCAAACGCATTGTTTCGGCCGTGCTGCTTTTGCCTGTGGTGCTGTGGCCCATTTATGCGGGCGGTTGGTGGTTCGCGGGTCTCCTGGCGCTTGGTGGCGCGCTGATGATCACCGAATGGTGCGGCCTGACCAAGGTAGAACCAAAGCTGTTGCATGGGCTTTCTGCGGTCCTGGTAGCTCTTCTGATCCCGGTCGTTTTCACCACTGGCTATTCGTCCCCCGCACAGTTAATCGCGGTTCTGACTGGGCTTGCCGTTCTTGGTGGGCTGCTGGTGAAGGTTCAGCGTACCATGGGCTGGTGGCTTGCGGGCCTAGGCTATGTTGGGCTGCCGCTCGTGGCGCTCTTTTTCATTCGTGATGCCAGCGCACTTGTTGTTTTCTGGGTGTTCCTGGTTGTTTGGGCGACCGATGTTGGCGGCTATTTCGCGGGCAAGGGTATTGGCGGGCCCAAACTTGCGCCAAAGGTCAGCCCGAAGAAAACCTGGGCAGGACTTCTGGGCGGTATGGGGCTGAGTGCGCTGGTTAGTGTCGCCTTCGCAGCCATCTTCGAGTTCGACAACAGCTACTGGTGGGCCGCAGCTGCGCTTGCTGCCTGGGCACAGGTCGGTGATTTGCTTGAAAGCGGGATCAAAAGGTCCTTCGGAGTCAAGGACTCCGGTGGCTTGATACCCGGGCACGGGGGCTTGCTGGACCGTGTGGACGGGCTTGTGTTTGTAGCCCCGGCTGTTGCTCTGCTGATGGCCTTTCATCCGCTGTTTGGTTTTGAGTTATCGTGATGACAAATACAGTTCAGAAAAGCGTGACAGTGTTAGGTGCGACCGGCTCGGTTGGCCAAAGTACGCTTGATCTTATTTCTAGAAATCGCAATAAATTCAATGTCGTGGCGCTTACAGCTTACAGTCGAGTTGAAGAGTTGGCCAAGGCTGCTATCGCCTTTGACGCCAAACTGGCAGTGATTGGCGATGAGAGCAAACTGGCAACGTTGAAGGAGCTCCTCGGCGGCACAGGCATTGAAGCCGCTGCG
>JBNKYQ010000040.1:0-14955 GCA_050300975.1 Kordiimonas sp. | reverse complement strand
GGCGTCACCATGATGATGTCCGGCTTGAAATCCTGGATCAGCTGGACCTGCTTGTCGGTCGCGCCACCTGACATGGGAACAACTGTGCAGCCGCACCGTTCGGCGCCATAGTGTGCACCCAGTCCGCCAGTGAAAAGCCCGTAGCCGTAGGCCACATGAACCATGTCACCGGCCTTGCCGCCCGCCGCCCGAATGGACCGCGCTACAACATTGGCCCAGGTATCGATATCCTTCATCGTATAGCCAACAACGGTCGGCTTGCCTGTGGTGCCGCTTGACGCGTGCAGGCGCGCCACCTTTTCCCGCGGCACCGCAAACATATCGAACGGATAATTGTCCCGAAGATCCTGTTTGACGGTGAACGGGAATTTCGCCAGATCACTCAAGCTCTTGAGATCATCCGGGTGTACGCCCGCTTCATCGAAGGAGTTCTTATAGAAAGGCACGTTATTGTAGGCGTGCGCGAGCGACCACTTCATGCGCTTAAGCTGCAGGGCCTGAAGCTCATCACGGGAAGCATTCAAGATCGCATCATCTTTAACGGACATGACCCAAATCTCCCTTATACGCGCTCAATAATCATGGCGATGCCCTGGCCAACACCAATACACATGGTGCAAAGGCCGTAGCGACCGCCTGTGTTCTGCAGCTCTCTCGCCGCTGTCAGCACAAGGCGCGCGCCGCTCATGCCCAGTGGGTGACCAAGCGCAATGGCACCGCCGTTCGGGTTGACGCGCGCGTCATCGTCTGCGAGGCCAAGCTGGCGCATGACAGCAAGCCCCTGCGCGGCGAAGGCTTCGTTCAGTTCTATCACATCCATATCGTTAAGCGTGAGGCCTGCAATCCCCAGAACCTTTTCGGTAGCCGGCGCGGGGCCAATGCCCATGATGCGCGGCGGCACGCCGATGGTTGCAGTTGCGACCACCCGGGCCATGGGCGTCAAGCCCTGCCGGGTCGCTGCCTCTTCCGACGCCACGATCAGCGCGCAGGCACCGTCGTTCACGCCGGAGGCGTTGCCTGCTGTCACACTCCCATCAGCCCGGAAAGGCGTTGGCAGCTTTTGCAGGCTTTCGATCGTGGTGCCGGCCCGCGGATGTTCATCAGTATCGACAAACCGGGTTTCCTTACGGCTGACCTTCACGTCCAGCCCGACAATTTCCTGGGCCAGTCGGCCATTTTCCTGTGCTTTGACCGCTTTTTCTTGGCTCCGCACGGCAAAAGCATCCTGATCCGCGCGGGAGATATCAAAATCCGACGCCACATTTTCGGCGGTTTCCGGCATCGAATCGATACCCCAGCCATCCTTGATCAGCCGATTCACAAACCGCCAGCCAATGGTGGTGTCAAAAATCTCGGCATTCCGGGAAAAGGCCTGCGTGGCCTTTGGCATCACAAACGGCGCCCGACTCATGCTTTCTACGCCGCCCGCCACGATAGTTTGGGCCTCGCCCGTGCGAATGGCCCGGGCCGCGATGGAAACCGCATCCATGCCGGAACCGCAAAGCCGGTTCACCGTGGTGCCAGACACTGTTTCGCCGTAACCGGCCAGAAGAGCAGCCATGCGCGCGACGTTCCTGTTGTCTTCACCGGCCTGGTTGGCGCAGCCCAGGATAACGTCATCCAGCTCTTCGGTCTTGAGCCCGCCGTTCCGGGCCGCCAGCGCCGCCAGCGGAACCGCCGCCAAATCGTCAGCGCGGACCGCCGACAGACTACCTCCATACCGGCCAATCGGCGTTCTTACTCCATCACAAATAAATGCGTCCCTCATTGGCTTCCCTTCCACGGACTCAATCAAAATCAATCGGTGTCGACGTTCGGTGAGCCCTGCCAGTGAAACTGGCTACCAGCTCATCATCGCCATTAAAAATTTCAGTTAGGTAAATGCCCGATTTTCCGGCGTCACCGCTTAGGCGGCAGATAGCCGTAAGCTCATCACCAGGCTTGCTGGGGCGAAGGAACTCGATCGAGCAACCGGACGCCACTGTCACAAAGCCTGTCGTGTTACAGGCCAGGGCAAAGGCACTATCCGCCAGGCTGAAAACAGCGCCACCATGGGCCGTGCCGTAGAAATTCAACATGTCCTCGCGCACGACCATGGCAAGCTTCGCATAACCCGGGCCCACATCCAGCATGCGGATATCCATCAAGCCGTCCATTCCGGCTTTCGGCAGCAGATGATTGGCGCAGCGGCGCGCCAGTTCCTGTTTTTCGAAATCCACGCCCTAACGCCCTTTGTAGTTGGGTTGGCGCTTCTCGAGGAAGGCAGAAACACCTTCTGCATAGTCATCCGAATAGCCCGCCTGCCGCATCATTTCGGCCTCAAGCGCAAGCTGCTCCTGCAGGCTGTTCTTGCCACTGACGTGAAATGCTTTTTTGGTTAGTGCGAGACCAAGCGTTGGTCGCTGTGCCAGCGTTTCGGCCAGCTCGGTCGCTTCCGCCATCAGGCTGTCATCTGCGACAGCCTTCCAGATCATCCCCATGCTGACGGCTTCAGCAGCCTTCACTGGCAGCGCAAGCATGGCCAGTGCCTTGGCGCGCGCCATACCAATAAGCTTCGGCAGGATGAAAGTGCCGCCTGTATCAGGGATCAGGCCAATGTTACTGAAAACCTGTACGAACTTGGCGCTTTCCGCCCCAAGCACGATATCGCAGGCAAGGGCGATGTTGGCGCCAGCTCCTGCAGCGATGCCATTCACCGCCGCAACAGTGGGCACTGGCAAATTATAAAGCCGGGTTATCATGGGCGCATAGCCATCACGAACTGTCGCGCCAAGATCCGGACGTTCGCCGCCCGCGCCAACAGCCCGCTCATTCAGGTCCTGTCCGGCACAGAAGCCACGGCCAGCACCTGTAATCAGCAGGGCGCGAATATCAGGATCAGTTTCCACGACATCCAGGGCGCGGCAAATTTCCTGCAACATCACCGCAGTGACTGAATTCAGCTTGTCAGGGCGATTGAGAGTGAGGCACGCAGCGCCGTTCTCTACCGCGAATGTAATCGCTGTATAATCCATAGGGCTTCCCTTCCCTCAGCTTCGCCCCCGCGACGAAAGCTGTAACCTTCCCCGGCCACAATTTATTGACCGACCGTTCAATCTTTTATTGACGGCACACGGTGATTTGTCAATATCTATGTATGGCAATTGGCTACTGCAGGAAGCGTCTGAGATAGGAGCTATCTCCTCAACCAATTGATTTTGAAATAGAAAATATCAAGGACAAATCGTGAGACCTTTTTCTGAAATTCGTCGGAACAGCTTCCAATGGACCGGCACTTACAACTGTTCGGGAGCATTCCAACGCCCATTTCCTGAGGTTCCTTCCCGCACTGATCTCGGTGATTCCTCACCTCAGCACTAACAAATGGAAGATCATGAAGGAGCTTTCCCATGCAGGCTAATCCAGACTGGCACGCAATACGCCAATGCATTGAGACAGGCGCCTATGGTGCTCCCCTGGCAGGCGGCCCTGTGACCCTGCTCCTCGGAACGTCGATCGAAAGCTATGACGCTGACAGCGGTAACCTGACAGCAGGTTTTGCGCTCGGCCGCGATTTCCTGAACGACAATGGCGTCGTCATGGGTGGCATCGTGACCGCTGCCCTCGACCTTGCGATGGCCATCACTGTCATGGCACGCTCTGCAGAAGAAACGGCAGTAGCAACCACCAACCTTCAGATGCAGTTTTTCCGTGCCTGCCGGCCTGGAAACCATGTCGCAAAGTCGCGCATAGTTAAAACAGGAAAGCGCGTTGTCTTTTGTGAGGCACAGCTTTTTGACAGCAAGCAGATGCATATTGCTACTGCCACAAGCACAAATCAGCTAATAGTTTAAAATCAAATGACGAGTTTTCCAGAGGAGCCAGAACTCCACTGGACCACCACTGAGACAGTTGCTACTGTTTCGCAATATTAAAGCAGTATAGAGGCAATTCCCAAGATGGCGCGTCCACAGTCACCAGATTATGATGAACGAAAACAGGCGATACTAGACGCCGCGACGCGCATTTTTTCTCAGGAAGGCTTTCACAAGGCATCGATCGGGCAGATAGCGCGAGAGTGCAACATCTCCAAATCGTTGCTTTATCACTATTTCTCTTCCAAACAGGAAATGCTTTACCGCGCCATGGAAGATCATGTGCTGGACCTTCTGGCCACGGCAGACGAAGTTCTGGCCGAAGGGCTGCCACCCAAGGAGTGTCTAAGCAAGATTCTCAAGGAATTCATGCACCTTTATGAAACGGCGTCCGACAAGCACGTGGTTCTTTCCCATGAGCTTGGCTCTCTGACAGACGAGCAGCGGAAACATATCGTGTCCCTGCAGGCGAAAGTGGTGAAAGCATTTTCGGATACTGTCGACCAGATGGTGGACGTCGACCTTCAGGAAAAACAGGCAAAGACCGCGATTGGCATGCTCTTGCTGGGCATGATCAACTGGACCCACATGTGGTACAAGCCAGATGGCGTGCTGAATTCTGCCGCCATCGCTCATCTGACCAGCCGCATTTTCACGGCTGGCATCACCTCGCTCAGCGAGGATGATTTCAACAAGTGACCCACTGAAAAAACTTCAGTGGGCCGACTTTTTTCGTTCCTAGTAGGTGCCTGGCTGCGCATTCAGCGTCAGCAATTCGTATGTAGCACAGACCACGTCGTCCTGGTTGGTGATCTCAACATCCCATCGAACTTCGCCATAATCTGAACCGATCCGCTCGACCTTTTCCTTACAGGTCAGTCGCACCTTCATGTCATCGCCTGGAAACAGGGGCTGCATGAAACTGAGGCTGTTCAGGCCATAGTTGGCCAGTACTGGCCCCGGATCCGGGTCAACAAACAGGCCGGCTGCGAAGGACAGCATCAAATAGCCATGCGCAACGCGCTTGCCAAAGAATGGATTCGCTGCAGCCGCCTCTTCATCCATGTGCGCATAGAAGGTATCACCGGTGAAGTTGGCGAAATGCTCAATGTCATCCATGGTCACGGTGCGCGGCGCCGTGTGAATGGTGTCACCAATCTGGATTTCCGCGAAATCCTTGCGGAACGGATGCGGCTTACAAGCGGTCTCCGTAGCCCCCGGAACCCAGCGGTGCGTCACCGCAGTCAATACGTCTGGAGATCCCTGCACAGCAACGCGCTGCATATAGTGGGTCACTCCGCGGATACCGCCGAGCTCCTCGCCGCCACCAGCCCTCCCGGGGCCGCCGTGCTTCATATGCGGCAAAGGCGAACCATGGCCTGTCGCTTCACCCGCACTGGTGCGATCAACTACATAAAGGCGGCCATGATAAGCGCCGATGCCCAAAAGCGCTTTTCTCGCGGTTTCAGCATCGCGCGTGAACAGGGAAGATACAAGGCTACCCTGCCCCTTGTTCGCAAGCGCAATTGCCTCGTCAAAGCTGCTATAGGGCATCAGGGTACTGACCGGGCCGAAGGCTTCTACAGAATGCACCAGCGAACTCATCAGCGGGTTTCGGCACACCAACAATGTCGGCGCCAAGAAAGCACCAAGCTCATTGGCATCAAACACATCACGGCCATCCAGAATGATGTCGCATTCGGTCGCTAGCTCGCCAATGCGCTCAATGACTTCTCTACGCTGCCCTTGGCTTGCCAGCGCCCCCATCCGGATGCCTTCTTGCCTCGGGTCACCCACGGTAATCTGCTGCAGCCTCTCTTTAAGCGCCGCAGCTACAGCTTCAAGCTGCGCCTCTGGCACAATGGCACGCCGGATGGCGGTGCATTTCTGCCCCGCCTTCACCGTCATCTCGCGGGCGACTTCCTTGACGAACAGGTTGAATTCTTCGCTGTCGGGCAGGACATCCGGCCCGAGAATGCTGGCGTTCAAGGAGTCCGTCTCGGCGATGAAACTAGTGTTCTCGCGCTTGAGCACGGGATGGCTGGATAACTTGGCTGCAGTATCCGCGGAGCCCGTAAAGGACACCACGTCCTGGCAAGTCATATGGTCGAGGAGATCGCCGGTGCCGCCGCAAATCAGTTGCAGCGCCCCCTCAGGCAGGATATTTGCCTCAATGATGCGTTTGACCACTGCTTCAGTCAGATACGCGGTTGATGAGGCTGGCTTCACGATGGCTGGCACCCCGGCAATCAATGTCGGGGCAAGCTTTTCCAACATGCCCCACACTGGAAAGTTGAAGGCATTGATATGCACGGCAACGCCCTGCAGCGGGACCATCACATGCTGCCCCAGGAAGGTGCCACCACGACTGAGGCGCTCTACATCGCCATCGACGAGAACATAATCGTTCGGAAGTTCGCGCCGGCCTTTCGATGAGTAGACAAACAGGGTGGATATACCACCATCAACATCAACCCAAGTATCCGCCTTTGTTGCGCCTGTCTTGTAGGACAAGTCATAGAATTCATCTTTGTGTTCATTCAGAAGCTGGGCAATTTCCTTCACCATCAACGCCCGCTCATGAAAGGTCATGCTACGCAGGGCTGGTCCACCTTTTTCACGCGCATATGCCGCCATCGCCGCAAAATCAAGACCATCGCTACTACACTCAGCAATCACTTCGCCGGTTGAGGCATCAAAAAGCGGCACGCCGCTACTTTCAGGCCGGTGCCACTGGCCTCCGGCAAAGCTTCCTAGAATCATCATACTTCCCTATCCATCACAAACACCGGAATTCGGCATCGCTCCAGACAGGAACTTTAATAATTAACCGACCGCTCAGTCAATGATTTATTCCAAATCCTATCCCTGGCTGCCCGCGAGGGAGCGCCAAACCTCAATCTGCCTGATCTTATGAACCAAGACCTGATCCCTCGCAGCCAGAAAGTAAAACGCAGCCCTCATTAGGGAGGCCGTTTGACCACTTGGTTGCGGGGGCAGGATTTGTGCGATGGCGCACGACATCACCTTTTTCCAATTCTCCGCATGATCTGGCGGTCAGAAAAGCACGTAACGGGAACAACTTTAGTCTGAGGAGAAAGCCCGTGCACCTGTCCCGAATTATCTATCCGACCTGTCGCGACATAGGGCACCAGGACATCGCCATCATTGGCACCGGGATTTCGGGCCTTTCAAGCGCCTGGCTCCTTGAGAAGAGCGCGAACATCACGCTCTTTGAGGCCAACGACTATGTCGGCGGCCACAGCAACACGGTGGATATCGAGCTCGGGGGAAAAACAATTCCGGTCGATACCGGCTTCATTGTATTCAACCCAACAAATTACCCGAATCTGAGCGCCCTGTTTGAACGGCTGGATGTCCCCACAGCAAGGACAGACATGTCCTTTTCCGTGTCGCTGGATGACGGCAGGTTCGAATATTCCGGCGGTGACGGCGCAGGCCTGCTGGCACAGCCCGCCAACCTCTTGAGGCCTCGCTTCTGGAAGATGATCAGCGGCATTCTCAGGTTCTACAAACACACGGATGCCTTCCTTGAGGAAGCCGAGCATGGCAGTATCAGCCTGCGCACCCTTCTGGCGCGTCACGGTTTCTCAAGCGCCTTCGTGCAGGATCACCTGGCCCCCATGGGCGCGGCAATATGGTCAAGCAACTGCTCGGATATCCTTGATTATCCCGCAGCATCCTTCCTTCGCTTCTTCAAGAACCACGGTCTGGTTCAGCTGACGGACAGGCCCGCATGGCGCACCGTGGTGGGCGGCAGTCGGGAATATGTGAAGCGCCTGTCGGCGTCGTTTGCGGACAAAATCCGACTATCAGACCCGGTCGAACAAGTACGCAAGGCCGGCCGCAAGCTGGAACTTGTCACACGGGCGGGGAACCGGCAGCTGTTTGACCATATCATCTTTGCCTGCCATTCCGATCAGGCTCTCAGGATGATTGCCCAGCCGGACCCAGCTGTTGCCAAAGCCCTTTCCAGCATGCGCTACAGCCGCAATAAGGTGGCGCTGCACTCGGATATTGGCCTGATGCCACAGCGCAAGGCCGCCTGGGCCAGCTGGAATTATATCGAGCGCCGCAACAAGGAAACAGCTGGCCCCGCAGTCTCCTACTGGATGAACCGGCTTCAGCACCTGGATACAGACGAGCCGGTTATCGTGACCCTGAACCCAGACCGCGATATCAGGCGCGAGAGTATCCATGGCTGGTATGACTATGAGCACCCCGTCTTTGACCAAGCCTGCCACGATGCCCGCCAGCAATTGTGGGCGAGCCAGGGTACGGACAACATGTGGTTCTGCGGCGCTTATCTGGGGGATGGCTTTCACGAGGACGGCATTCAGGCCGGGCTTGCCGTGGCCGAACTTCTGGGCGGTGTGCCGCGCCCCTGGCAGGCGCCAGGCCAGAATGCCAGGATCGGCTTCGGTGACCAGCTCCTGAACGCGGTCGCGGAACCGGCATGACCAAGGGGTTCCAGACAGCCCTTTATGTGGGTGATGTATGGCACAAAAGGCGGCGACCCAAAAAGCACGCCTTCCGCTATCCCATCTATTATCTGATGCTGGATCTGGACGCCTTCACTCCTGACCGCACAGCATTACCGAAAGGCCTGTCCCTTAATGCGCCAAACCTGTTTTCGGTTTACGAGAAAGATTATGGCCTCAAGGACGGCTCTTCGCTCAAGGACCATGTCCTGTCACTGGTGAAGGACAATGTGGCCAAAGACCCTGCCCGCGTCATGATGCTTACCATGCCCCGGCTTCTGGGCTACGGCTTCAATCCGCTGACTGTTTTTTTCTGCCTGTCTTCAAGCGGTGAGACATTGGCGATTGTTTATGAAGTGCACAGCACTTTCGGTGAGAGCCACAGCTATATCTATTGCGCCGACAAGCTCCAAGCCACAGTGCCGCTACATGACGCAGACAAAAGCTTTCACGTTTCTCCCTTCTATCCCGTCGAAGGAACATACAGGTTCCGTGTGCGCGAACAGGCAGGCAAGCTGGGCCTTGCCATCAACTATCTGGGCCGGGACGGCGTGCTGGACATGACGGCCTGCCTGGCAGTGGTGCCCTTGCCGCTGACGGCAAGGAACCTTATGCGGCTGTTCCTGAAAATTCCGTTCGTCACCTTCAAGGTCACAGCGGCCATTCACTATGAGGCCCTGCGCCTTTGGCTGAAAAAACTGAAAGTTTTCAGCAAACCGGAACAGGCAAAAGACCGTATTCAGTTAGCCCGCGTGGGCCATGCCGACAGTCAGACCAAAAGGAACGGAGGCTAATATGGACGGCAGCTTCAAGAGAGTAGAGATCGCACAGCAGCCCACCCTGGCAGAAAAGCTTTTCGCCCGCGTCCTGGACCATCTCGCCCTTGGCACGCTCAGGGTTACCTTCCCGTCCGGCTATGTGCAGAATTTTTCCGGTACCATCAGCCCAGGTCCTTACCTGGCGGAAATGCACATCGCAGAATGGTCCGCGATCCGCCGAACGCTCAAAGGTGGTGCCGTTGGCCTCGCAGAAGGCTATATGGACGGTGAATGGGAAACGCCCGACCTGACGGCCCTGCTGCAGCTTCTGGCCGCAAATATGGACCGTCTTGAAAGCCGCCTACCCAAGCTTCGGCCGCTGAAACTGATGGACCGCCTTGGCCATTTCTTCAATCGCAACACCAAAAAGGGCAGCCGCCGCAACATCAGCTATCACTATGATTTGGGTAACGACTTCTACAAACTGTGGCTGGACCCAAGCATGACTTATTCCGCAGCGCTTTTTGAAGGTGAAGGCATGAGCCTTGAAGCCGCGCAGGAGAATAAATATCGCCGCCTAGCCGAAGCTGTCGGTATCAAGGCGGGCGATCATATTCTGGAAGTTGGCTGCGGGTGGGGCGGCTTTGCAGATTTCGCAGTCAACAAACTGAATTGCAGGGTCACCGGCGTGACCCTGTCTGCCGAGCAGCTGGCCTATGCCCGCGAACGCCTGGCCGCGACAAAGCGAGGGGCGGCCGCCAACCTTTTTTTGTGCGACTACCGCGAACTTGAAGGCGAGTTCGACCATATCGTTTCCATCGAAATGCTGGAAGCCGTGGGCGAGCAATATTGGCCCACCTATTTCGAGACATTGAAAAAGCGCCTCAAGCCCGGCGGCAATATCGGCATCCAGGTGATCCGCATTGCAGACGATCGCTTTGAGGGCTATCGCCGCGGCGTGGACTTCATCCAGAAATATATCTTCCCAGGAGGCATGCTGCCTTCAGACAAAGTCCTGAAACAGCAGTTTGCGGACGCAAGCCTTCGGCTCAAGTCCCAGTTGGACTTCGGCCTGGATTATGCTGAAACCCTGCGGCTGTGGCATGACGCCTTCAACGCGGCTGAAACAGGTGTGCGCGCACAGGATTTTGACGACAAGTTCCTGCGCACCTGGCGCTTCTATTTGTCCTACTGCGAGGCCGGGTTCCACGAAGAGACAATCGATGTCAGCCACTATGTTATCGGTGAAGCCTGAGGCAAAAACGGGGGCAGGCAGCGGTATCAGGCACGCTGTTCACTTACTGCTCTACGGCCTGCCAGCCCTCGCACTCGCTTTCCCGCTGATCCCGTTCGCGGTTTACCTGCCTGCCTATTATGCGGAAAACAAAGCGCTTGGCTTCACGGCAGTGGCGCTGGCGCTGTTTCTTTCACGGCTCATTGATATGATCAGCGACCCCCTTGTCGGCAGGCTAAGCGATGGCACAAAGAACCCGGCACTAAAGCGCAAGGGCTGGATGGCCGTGGGCGGCGTCCTTGCGGCCGCAGGGCTAATCCAACTATGCAGGCCTGGCAGTGAAGTGACCCCGCTTTATCTGGCTGGCTGGTCTGCCTTTCTTTATATCGGCTGGACCATGGTCATGATCCCATATCAGGCCTGGGGCGCTGATATTGCAGCTGATGAGCTTGAGACAACGCGCTTCACCACGGCGCGCGAGGGCTGGTCGCTTGTGGGCATGCTGTGCGCGCTTGCGTTACCCATCGCCTATAGTGGCGACATCCTGCCCGTCATACCCACAGTTCTGATCCCCGTGGCTGCGGCGACCATGTTACTGGCGATGCTGTGCCTGCCACATGGCAGCAACGCGGGCACGGCCCACAAGCCTCGTGCCAGCCTCAAGGCCATAGCCACCAGCCCCAAAATGCGGGCCTTCGGCAGCATCTGGTTCTTCACCGCCACTGGAAGCGCCATCCCCGCCGCACTGTTCCCGCTTTATGTCAGCGAAGTGCTGATGGGCACAGACGCTCAGAAAGACATGGCAATCCTGATGTATTTTGCTGCCGCCGTACTGGCCATGCCGTTTTGGGTAAGGTTGTCGAAGGGTGGGAACAAGAAGCGCATCATGGCAACCGGTATGGCCGTCGTATGCCTCGCCTTCCCGATCGCAACCCTTTTAGGCCCCGGGCAAGTGGCGGCGTTTTACGGCATCTGCATTGTCACGGGCTTTGCCCTGGCAGCAGAGCTAGCGCTTGGCCCATCCGTGCTGGCCGACATTGCCAAGGAACGGGGCCGCCTGGGCCACAATGAGATAGCCATCCATTTCGCCATCTGGGGCATGATCAGCAAACTTGCTTTTGCCTTCGCCATCCTGCTGGCGTTCGGTGCACTGGGAGCTGCAGAGGCAATAACCGGCGGCACAGTACCACCGATTGTTGTCGCCCTTGTGTATGCCCTCATGCCCGCGCTCCTTAAAACTGCTGCAGCGATCAAAATGTGGCGGATTTCTGAAGAACTCGACTAATCCACCATACTGCGGAATCCGTACAATCTTCAGATATTTCAACAACAGGAGACAGGAGTGGCACGGCATCTTTTTCTAATGGCTTTGGCCCTATTGTGCCTGACCGCCTGCAGCACGACCATGACAGTAGAACAGTTCAAAGATCAGGAACCCCAAGTCAGTCTTGAGGACTATTTCACCGGAAAGACAGTGGCTACCGGGCTGTTTGAGGACCGGTTCGGCAACGTCCGCACCCAGTTTACCGTTGATATCAACGGCAGTTTCGATGGCAAGACGCTGACGCTGGATGAGAACTTTCTCTATAGCGACGGCTCAACCGAGTTCCGCCGCTGGGAAATCGATAAAGTTGGCCCAAACGCCTATGTAGGCCGCACGGAAATGGCCATTGGCGAGGCCGAGGGCGAGACAGCCGGCAACAGCTTTCACTGGGAATATAAGTTCAAGCTGAAGGTGGGCGACGGCTTTTGGAATGTGAAGTTTGACGACTGGATGTTCCTGCAAAACGATGGCACGCTTCTGAACAAGGCGACCGTATATCGATGGGGCTTCAAGATAGGCACCGTATTCCTGAGCTTCCGCCGCGCCGAAGACGCACAGGTCCGCACGGCAGAGATGGCGGCGGAATAGCCTAATCCTGTCGCGTCATTTTACGGGTAGCTGCCAGATAAAGCCTGTCTGGCAGAAGACGCAACAGCTTCATCACAAAAGCAAAGCGGGTTGGGAAAGTGATTTCGAACCCGCTTTTCTCTAACCCGCGAATGATACATGCTGCCGCCTTGTCCACCGGCATCAGGAACGGCATCGGGAAGTCATTCAGATCCGTCAGCGGGGTTTTGACAAAACCGGGGTTGATAAGCCGTATGTCGATGCCGTCCTGTTTCAGTTCTTCCCGAATACTCTCTGCGAAATTGATCAGCGCCCCCTTTGACGCGCCATAGGCGCTGGCACCGGGCAGTCCCCGATACCCCGCAAGCGATGAGACCAGCGCCACTTGCCCACGCTCGCGCGCCTGCATGGCAGGCAGCACCACATCAAGGCACTTCAGCACCCCTATATAGTTTACCTGCATCAGCGTTTCGTGTGTCTCCAGATCAAAGCGCCGGGCGGATGTCGGTGTATGTGTGCCAGCATTCAGCACAGCAAGATCGGGCGTGCCCCAGAGGTTCTCAAGCTCCCCGTAAGCAGTTTTCAGCCCTTCAGCGTCACAAACATCTGCCGCCGCCCACTTGTACTCGCCCTCAAGCGGGCCGGCCTCTGCTTCCAGAGCCTTCAGCTTGTCCTCTGAGCGCGCGGTGACAAATACCTTGTGGCCAAGCGCCAGATACTGCAGCGCCAGCTCGCGCCCTATGCCGCTGCTGCCACCGGTGATCCAGACAATCATGACGGTACCTCCAGCGTGTTGCGGCAGTCGGTGCAGAGGAATTCGATCAGGCTGCCATCGTCGTGATAGAAAGACATGCCCAGCCAATTGCCCATCACGTCATAGCGGGTGTCGATATCCAGATCGCCCCGCACCTGGAGGTCAAACGCGTCTGTGCGCGGTGCTTCCTCTGTCGCCCCGGTTATTTGAACCGCGTTCAGCCTGCCGGTGATGGTATTAAAAAGCGTTTCCGCCGCCACTACCCCGACATTCCAGTGATTGGTGGTAAAAAAGCCGCTGCCAATGCGCTTTGTGTTGCCGTCCGCGTCCGTGGCGACATAGCCCTCGCCATCTGCGGCAATCAGTGTACTGATGCGCTTTCCGTTGTCATTCACATCTGTCGTGACACTGACAAGCTGACCACCGTTCCAGATTTCTTCCGACAGGTAATGGTACCGATAGGCCGTGAAAAACAGGAATTTCACTTTCATCCGGGTTTCAGAGACCACCTGCAATGTGTTTCCTGTGCGCGAAAAACGTATCTCGTGATCGCCGATCTTCTTGCCATTCCTGAGCACATCATAATGGTTCACCGCATCCAGCGCGTGGGCCGCGTGGGTTCCGACTTGGGTGAATGCCAGCACGAATGCCAAAAATATGAAGCCAAACCTTACCATTCTATCCTCTTGCCTTTGTGGTCGAAAAACCCGCCAGTGTCCTTGGGCTGCAGCCCTGTGATCACACGGAGCATCCGGCCTGCCGCCAACGCGGGCGGTTGCACCTCCAGCCCTGTTTTGGTGAACGGGTGCGTCAGTTGCGTGGCCACCGTTCCGGGATGCATAGCGGCGCAAACAGCCTCGGGCGCCTTGCGCGCCAACTCTATCGATGCGGATTTCACTATCTGGTTCAAAGCCGCTTTGGACGCCCGGTAGCTGTACCACCCACCGAGGCGGTTATCGCCAATGCTGCCAACGCGGGCCGAAAGGCAGATGGCAGCAGACCACGCCTTTCTGGGCACCAGCGGCAGGAAGTGCTTCAGCAACATCGCAGGACCGATGGTTTTCAGCTCAAACATCTTCCGCATGGACGCATGATCCAGCTCGCTCAGGCTTTTCTCTGCCCGGGTCTCGGTCGTTTCAAGCACGCCGGTTGCGACAATCAGAAGCCTGAGCGTAAGGCCCGCCCGCCGGATACTGGCCGCGGCGTCCTTGATAGATGTTTCATCAAGAAGGTCTATGGGCTGATCACTCCTTCGGGACAAGGCAATCACAGGCCCCGCAGGGTTGGCATCTTCAAGGGCCGCCACAAGCGCCCTGCCGATACCGCCAGACGCCCCAACAACCACGGCGGCATCCGTGCTTTCCACCAGCAGGTGCGACAGGTCATAAGCTGAGCCTTCGGGGTATGGGGCACCCTCCATCATACCGCTGCCTCCGTCTCTTTTTGCCTGCCGCCATCCAGGCGCTCCATGAGTGCCTGCGCGATGCGCAGATAATCATCCCGCTTTCCCGCCGACATCCGGCCCCAGGTGGCATAAAGGTTCCTGAGCCACGGGTTCTTTGCCAGCACATCGCGGTTTCGGTCGAGGAAATCCCCGTAAAGTGCATTGAAAGGGCAAGCGGCGTTGCCGGTTTTCACATCGGCGCGATAGCGACAGTTTTCACAATAGTCCGACATATGGCTGATATAGTTGGCGCTGGCGGCATAGGGTTTGCGGGCCATGATACCGCCGTCGGCAAAGTGGATTTCCCCTGCAATACTGTTGCTGTTGTCAGGCACATCCAGACGGACATAATCCGTGTCCCAGCCGTCTTTTGTCAGCTCGTCTCGCAAATGGCGCATGGCGGATAACAAAAGCGCGAGCTTCTTTTTATGATGGTTCAGCGCTTGCGTTTCTACGATAACTTCCATCATCAAAACGCCGTCGCACCAGATGTCTCCGGCCTTTATGGAAGCCAAGTT
>JBNKYQ010000039.1:0-15109 GCA_050300975.1 Kordiimonas sp. | reverse complement strand
AGTGGCGCAGAACCGCTCCAAGCATGAGGCGGCTCTGATCCATGCCGCCGCCGTTCTGTTCCGCAAACAAGGATATGCCGCTACAGGAACGGCCGAGATATTGAAGCGCTCAGGCGCACCGCGCGGGTCGCTATACTATTATTTCCCCGAAGGCAAGGAAGCCATCGGCGCTGCGGCCCTGGAGGCTGCCAGCAAGGTTGCCACCCGCACCTTTCGTGAGCTCGCAGGCTCGGCAGACAGTCCCGCTGATTTCGTTCAGGCCTATGCCGCCCTGCTTGCGGGCTGGATGGAAAAGTCCGACTTCACAGACGGTTGCCCTGTAGCGACGACAGTTCTGGAGACCGTACCGCACTCCAGCCTCATCACACCGGTTGCCAAGGCGTCCTTCGACCACTGGCAAACCGCGATCACAGATATGCTTCTGAGCCACGGCTGGGCCCGCGCCCGGGTTCGAGCCACCGCAACGCTGATTCTTTCGGCTTTTGAGGGCGCGTTGATTGCCGCGCGGGTCGAACGGTCAAGCCGCGCCATACTGGATGTCGCGGACGAACTATCGGTTCTGCTGAAAAGATAACAGGGTTCAGGCCAGCCGGTTAGTCGGCCAACTGATCATCATTCTCTGCAGGCTTGGCCCAGACCCAGCGCGCAAAACTGAGGACCACAAAGAAGAAAACGATGCCCACAGGGGCGGCATCAACCATCAGGAAAATGGTGCAGGCGGCAAAAAGCAGCACCAGCACCAGCCTAGCAAAGGCCTCAGCTGCCGTGTCTGCTATGTCAAAAAACTTGTCGCGCATACCCCACTCCTCGTGAATATCTTAGCCCGTTCGACGGCCAAGCAAAGAATTGGTGAACCGGAATCTTTGCACAGAAAACGACTCCCGCGGCAACTGCTGCATATCGGCCACAGGACTCTGTGCCGGGCCAAAAAAAAGCCCCTTCGCTTGTGGCGAGGGGGCTGAGGGTTGGCGCCGAATTCAGGGGAGGATGCCGGCGCCAGGGGATTCCAAATGGCCAAAGGGGAGGCCGGGGGAGGAATCAGGGGCTAAAGAACTCTTCTCGGCCTAGTGGCGATTGAGCTGGCTTGCGCTTTGGCGCCAACCGGCAACAACAACCACCTCACCAAGGCTGTCGAACGCATCCGCGTCCAGCTCCAGAAGCGTCGAGGCACCACCGCCCCGAATGCTTGGGAACTCAGCCGTGTAAACGCGCTGGTGGGTCAGCCCGGACCCGATGATGGCACCCTTGGCGCCTTTCTTCAGGTCGAACTGCTCAACATCCCGCGGCAGCATTACATCGTGAAACTTTTCCATCGTCTGTCTCCATCAATTATCATTGTCCTGGGCGTGGGTAAGGTCATGCAAATCGACCTCCAACGTCACACCCAGCGCCGCCATGCGGCTCATCTGGTCGGGGCTCAGCGTCAACAGCGGCACCCGGTTGTAGGCGTAGGCCGCGACAAACACGTGCGCGCCTTCAGCCCATTTCTGTACTTCTTCTTCCTTGCCCTCAAGCCGGTCCAGAAGGGCATCGATCTGGTCCGCGAGGGTGGTGTTGGCAGCAGGCAAACCGCTGTCGAGCCGCCACAGATTGTGGCTGTTGAGCGCCTGGTGCGTCAGCACGCTGTGGTGCTCGCCTTCCGGCGCTTCCGGCTCGCCCTTGCGCGTGACAAGGCTCGGGAAGACGCCAAGGGACTGGGTCACCGCATCGGGTGAACTTTCCTGGGTGTCAATTTCCAGACTCACGCTGATCTCGAAGTCAGGGTGATCTGCCGTCATGTCATACGCTGGGCTACTCATCATGTTACGCTGCCTTGTAAAAACGTCGTTTCGGGGAATAGGAGAGCACATCGCGCTCGCCATGCTTGAAGAGCATGAACAGGTCATCCCCGGCGTCATAGCCGTAGAAATCCGGGTCTACATGCAGACGGAAACCACCGGTGAAGGTGAACACAAAACAGTCGTCTGCCTCGTCATGCTCGATTTCAGTCAGGCTTTCGCCTTCCAGTTTCGACAGGATGTGGCCTGCCCGGGCCGTGTCGCTTTCGCGCCGCCACAGGATCCGCGCCTCATCCAGATACAGGTCCCAATCACAGCTGTAGATCCACAGGTGCCATTGCCACTGGGCATCGCCCGTGACCGCATCCGCTTCGCACGGATCGCCCAAGTCGAGCGTGATAAAGCCGCCAAAGCCCCGCCGTGCGCGAGCAATCTTCAGCGGCTGTCCCTCTCGGAACTCGTTGAACCGCTCTTCGCCGGTCTCACCGGGCCGTATGTGAACTAATGCTGTCATGTCTCTGTCTCACCATTTTGCCCATGCATATCCTGGGCCACCTTAATTTCATTTTATGGGCCCCGAGGATTGGTAAGGGCTGCTTACCGCACCCCGGGGGTTCATTTCTTGTCCTCGCAAATTCAACTCTAAACGTGCCGTACTCGGGTCATTCTATCGTCTGCTTCAATCAGGCTCCGTCAGGGTTGATTGCGGGCTTCAAAGTCCGTGGCTCAACAAAAAACCCCTCCGGAGCGATGCTTCGGAGGGGTCTGGAACCTTGTAACTTTTTCAGCGCTAGCGGCTTAAAGTTCTCTTCCCTCCGGAATGCATGCGAGACGGACGCAAATAAATTGCGCGCCTTTCACTGCATACATCTGTTTCCAAAGGGTGGTCATGTTCCTAAAATCCTAAATACTCGAGGCCCCTCCTATTGAGGCCATCCGATATTTGCATCACTAACCGAAGCGCTACGCAATTGTCAACAAGGAAAATGCTGAAAACTGTAATTATATTTCAAGGTACGGAAATAAAACGATAAATTGGCTGAAAAAAGGTCAGGATTCACGCCCTCTTTCAGGCCCTAGTCCACCGCCTTTTCCACAGGATTTCGCAATTCACCCATGCGTTCTACCCGCATGTGAACAACGTCGCCCGCCTTCAAGTAGCGCCCCACGTTATGCTCTTCACGAATGTAGCGGTCCACCACCCACTGCTGCATGGGCCTGTCCCATCCGCCGAGCAGATAATCAAGGAAACCCCGCACCTTGTGCATGGTGCGAATCCCTTCGAACACCGTGCCGGAAGGGGTGCCGGCCATGATCATGGCCCGCGCTGGCACCCTGCCACCACGGATTGGCAGGCTGGCGGACGAGGCCCCAAACGCCCAGCGTTTGTCCTTACGCGCCTCCGTCTGCAGAAGGATGTCCCTCAAGCTCCAGACCATTCGGGAAACGGGCGCGGCCTGCCGGGCTTCACCGTTGACGGTCAGGGTGAGCGTCAAAGACTGGGAAAAAGCCTCCAGGTCAGCTGGTATGACGAAAAGATTGCCCACTGGCAGGTAGCCTGGGGCGCTTTTGCCAGTCGTAAAGCCCTGCCCGGATTCGATGTCAAACGCATCGATCCGCTTCAACAGCAGCGCGCGGTCGGTCACATCGTTGCACAGGATTAACCCCATCTCAGCTGAGGGACGGACCGGCGGGAAATCCCTGAGCGGCACGAAGCATAGCTCAGCCTCATAATCCAAAAGCCCATCCCCAAGGGGAATCGGCGCATTCCAGGAAGTGGGCTGGACCTGTTTCGGAAACAGGAACGGCCCTTCTTCAACCTCAGCGTCATCGGCATGGGCAGGAAAGTTGGCCCCAGCTGCAATATGATTGCCGCCGAGCCCCACCGGCATGCCGAGAGTGGCGAGTGGCACGGTCACCGCAGCACTTTCGGGGATCACCTCCAGGGCATCCAGAAGGGCGGCCCTGCCAAGCTGGTTATAGAGAATTATCGGATCATAAACCGGCCGACCTAGCGCCTGAGATACATCAATACCGGTTACTGTTTCGTTATCGTAACGAATAACCAGCAGAAGGCTGGAGGGCATGCCATCGGCATAAGGTCTGGCGAACGTAAGCGCCTCAGCAGGCGGCGCGACATCTAGCGCTGCCACCCGCCAGGCGGAGACCAATAAGCATACACACCAAGCTATCTTAGCCAGTAGACGAACCATTCCAGTTTCTCCCTTGGCCATCCATACTACAGCCTGACATCCCTTTCATGCAATTGGCCGGTGTTTGCCATTTAGCCGAAATGCACGTTAGTATGCTGGACGCGCAGGGGAGCGCAAAAAGGGAAGCCCAGCTTATGGTCTTCAGATCGGTACGCCGCGCCTTTGGCGCTGCATTTTTTGGCATGCTATTCGCGGCAGCGCATCCTGCCTGCCTTGCGGGCGAGCCTGTTCATATCCTGGGAACCGATTGGGGCCTGACGCTGAAGTCCGACGGCACCGGCTTTTATAACGATCTGGCAAAACTGGTGATGCCCCCGTCACTTGGTGAAATTGATTATGAAATCCTGCCCTACAAGCGGGCAAAGCGGGCCTTCCTCGCGAGCAAGACAAGCTGCCTTTACCCCAACAGCATTGACTATCTTATCAGCACAGGCACCCTGAAAAACCGGGATGCCTTTATCGGCAGCAGAAGCGTCATCGCCGCCCAGTCCCGCATCTTCAGCCCCCTGGGAACCAAACCGCCAGCCGGCCCTGGTGACCTCAAGGGCCAGCGCGTGGCCTATGCGCTTGGGTCGGATGTGGCCAACCTGCTGAAAGGGACCGGGGCCTACTTCGTGGCGGTATCAGATGAGGTGGGCAAAGCCCGCATGCTGCTTGAAGGCCGCACCGATCTTTTGATCGCCGTCCTGCCGGATGCAAAATTCGTTTTCGACAACCTCGGGACCGAGCTGCCGCCCTATGAACCAGCCTTCGCGCTCGACACGACAGAGATTGGCGTTGTTTGCCACGCCACAGATGAAAACAAAGCTTTCATTCAGGCCTTCGATCATCATCTGGAAGGGCTTATTTCAAGCGGGCAACTGCGCGCCTTCCTGGTCTCGCATGGGCTGGATCCGAAAGCCCACATGCCGCGTCAGGAATAGACAACCATGACATCGCGGCCTTCACGGCGAAGGACCTCATAGAGCCGACCGATGAGCGCCGAATGGCACCGAAAGGCGAGCATGCTCGGGATGGGGCTCATGTCCGGCCCTCCTTTCTTGAAATCCAGCGCATTTTTGAAAAGCTTGAGCGTAACCACTTCCCTATCGCGTGCGCGCTCAAGCGCGCCTCGAAGGCGGCGTTCCACCTCACGCTCCAGATCCATCAGCAGGCCGCCTTCGGCCGCAGGCACATCTTCAAGGCCCTGCTCCCACGCCTTGATCTGCGCTTCCTTCGCCATGGTGAGCATAGATACATCACGCTCCGACAGGCCAAGACCTTCGCGCAGGCATCTGAATTCAGCTGGGGTCATATATTGGTCTCCGTTTCCTGCAAAGGCTTGCGCGAAACGCGCATCAAACACAAGCATCTTGAATATGCAGATCACAGAACTATATAAATATTTATATAGATAACAAACCGAGGCACGACAGCGATGGATCTTCTCAACAAAGCATTTCTTTACGCTCATATCACCGCCGGCTTTATCGGGCTGGCGGCCTACTGGGTTCCCATCTTTGCCAGGAAAGGCGCGGTAAACCACCGGCGTTTCGGCAAGGTCTTTCTTTTCGCCGGCTATGTGGTGGTGACGGCCGCCATATTGTCGATCGGCACCCGGGCCGTGCGTTACGCCCTTTCGGACTATACGTTCGAACAGCTCGAGAGCTTCTGGGGCTTCGCCATTTTCCTGGGCTACCTGTCGCTGGTGACCTTCATCATGCTCAGGTTCGGCACGCTTGTGCTCAGGGAAAAGAAAGACCCGACAAGGCTTGCGTCCGCGGCCAATTTTGCACTGGGTTACGGCGCCATCCTGGGCAGCGTGGCGGTGATAGCCTATGCCCTGATCGTCAATCCTGAAGTGAAGATTGTTCTACTGGCCCTGTCGCCCATCGGTCTTCTGGTTGGCCCACAGATTGTGCGCTATTTCAAGGGGCGCGAAACCTCCAAGCGCGGCTGGTGGTACAGCCACATGGGTGCCATGATCGGCGCCGGCATCGCCTTCCACACAGCCTTTCTGGTGTTTGGCGCAACGCGGCTGTTTGATATTGGCATTTCAGGCCCCTTCGCCTTCGTACCCTGGGTTTTGCCAACCCTGATCGGTGTCCCCGCCAACATGATCTGGGAACGCCACTACCGGAAGAAATTTGGTGACCCAAAAGGGCGCAAGGCGGAGGTCGCAGCATGAGCCTGCCCCACATTCTGCTGGGCGTCATTGCCGAGCCCATAAGCGGCTATGACATCAAACAGAAATTCGACAGCTCGCTGAAGCATTTCTGGTTCGCGGAGCTGAGCCAGATATACCCCGCACTGAAAAAACTGGTGGCAGACGGATTGGCGCGGGTTGAAACCGCGCCATCGGACAAGGGACCAGACAAGAAGCTGTATCACCGGACAGAAGCAGGCAGGCAGGCCCTTGTTGACTGGCTTCAAGACGGCCCCGCCACTAGCCCGGTCAGGCACGGCTTCCTCGGGCAGGTTTTCTTTATGGGAACGCAGGATGACCCGAAGGCTGCCCTGGCATTTTTTGAGCAACTTAAAGCGCATTATGAAGCGCGATACGCTGCGCTGCTGGCCGTCGAGAGCGGATGGAAAGAAGGCATGCCCAGCTACCCCGAAGGCCTGTCCGATGAAGGCTTTTTCATGCAGATGACGCTGGATGCGGGGCTCCGTTTCCAGAAATCCTATCTGGATTGGTGCACCCATTCCATTCATAGGATCAAGGCCCGCTACGGCGGATAAGCGCTGTACGCAGTCACCCTGCAGAAGCACAATGTGCTTTTGCCAATTCTTAATATTTGTTGCTATAGTCTGGGGCCTTAGGACAGCTCAACCACACCAAGGACTGCTGGATGCGACCTCCTTTTCTGGCCATATGTGTTGCCTGCCTGCTGGTGCTGGTCACGAAACCGGGCTGGGCCCATCATCCAGAATTCAAAATCCCGCATGTATTCGCCACCGGGTGGGGCATCACACTCGATGCCAAGGGCACCGGTTTCTACAACGACTATGCCCGTTTCGCCCTGGGCAAAGACCTGAACCGGGGAAATTATGTGGTGGCGCCCTACAAACGTGCGATGCGCGGATTCAAGCGTGATAGATCCAGCTGTGTTTACCCAAAAAGCATCGACACGCTGATGCGCACAGGAGACTGGAGCGAAGGTGACAGCTTCATTGAAAGCAATGCCATGCTGCGGTCGCCAATGTATGTCTTTACGCGCGAGGGTGATGCCGTTGTCCACAGTGCCGCAGACCTGCGCGGCAAACGGCTGGCTTATGCGCTTGGATCCAAGGTCCCTAAATCTCTTGGGAATATTGGCGTCGAGTATGTGCCGATCGCTGATGAAGTGGACAAAGCCAAGATCCTGGAAACCGGCACGGTAGATGCGATGATTGCCAACATGCCGGACGCCCTGTTTGTCTTCCGCGCTTTGGGCCAAGCCCTACCACCCCACGATCCAAGCTATGATCCCGTCCCAGTGCCTCGCATCCGCATCGTCTGCCATGACACGCCCGGCAATCGGGACTTCATCGCCAACTTCAACCACCGACTTCAGGACCTGGCAGAGTCCGGGGAGATGGCGGCCTACCTCCAAGAATTAGGGCTCGACCCTGCCCACTATATGCCGTGAGCCACGTGCTTGGTCAGGCAGCCTTGCCGGCGAGCCGGTTGCGCAATCGCCTGAGCAGCCGCCCATCCAGAACCAAGAGCCCAAGACCAATCAACATGAGGCCAAAGCCGTGGCTTGGCTCAAGCCGTTCGCCCAGGAACAGCACGCCGAAGGTCGTGGCCACTACTGGAATGGTGAGCGTCACAAGGGATGCGCTTGTCGCCCCGGCCTCGGCGATCAGGCGGAAATACAGAAGGTAGGCAAGGGCTGTTGAAAGTAGCGACAGGGACAGGAGCGCCGTCCACACCTTAAGACCCGGCAGCGGCAGCGTTTGCGGCGCATCAACCAACACGACCACTGGCACCAGCATGAAAGCAGCCATCGTCACCTGGCCAAAAGCCATCTGGACCGGCTTGAGCCCCAGCCCGACAAAACGGCGCCCGGCCACAACGGCAACAGCATAGGAAAGCGAGCCCGCAAGAACGGAAAGCTGCCCGACCAGTTCTCCGGAAAGACCGGAAAGGCTACCGGGGCCGATTATGGAAACCACCCCCAGGAAGCCGATCAGCACCCCAATGAACCGACGAGCGGTCAGCCGTTCGTCGTGGATGAAGAAATGGGCCACAAAGACGGTAAAGAGCGGCATGGTCGCATTCAGGATGGAAGCCAGACTGGAAGCAATCTGGGTTTGGCCCCATGCGATCAGAGAGAAAGGCATGATGTTATTGAGGAGACCCATTACGGCCAGCGCGCCCCAAATCTGCCACTTGTTGTCGCGCCCGGCACCCGGAAGCGGCACGCCTGTTATCTTCATGAAGCAAAGAAGCCCCATGGCCGCAAAAGAGACACGCACCGCCACCACGGTCAGCGGCGGCAATGCCGCGACCGCGACCTCGATCGCCATGAAGGATGCCCCCCAAAGCACGGAGAGCATGGCCAAAAGCCCCCACTGACGGGGGCCCATTTGCGGGGCTGCCTGCGTCACCCTTTTCATTCCTTTTGAATAGCGTCGCCCGCTCTTGGAAGCGGCTTAATGAATCGTATGACACGGAGTAGAAATCTGCACGCCATTTCCGGACATGACATCAATTCGAGGCAGAGTCAGCCGACTTGGTCGTAGTCGAGGTCCGCCAGAATATGGGTTACCTTGCCCTCTTCACCGAACGGCAGTACGACAGACTCGCCAAAAACTGACATACCGTTTTTTGAAACGAAGTTACCAGCAGTCCGCACGGGCCTGCGCAGCAACGCCACATGGTCTAGAATCCTGCGCGAGCGCTCCGCCCGGTTGGTGTCCTGGAACTCGCTGACAAGTTTGCCGGTCATTTCTGCGCCAAACAGGACACTGAGGGCGGTGCCAAATACACGGTACCGGTAGTCAGGCTTGCCGTCGCTCTGGAGTTCGATTTCTACAAGGAAGATGTTGGGCAAATGGCGTGGCAGGGCGGCAGGATTGAAAGCATCACGGTGCGGCATCACGCCCTTCGCTGGACGCAGGGACAGATAGTGGTCAAACATATCCCGAAGGTCAGCGCTCCTGAGGCCCGCGCGGATCGAGCTTTCCCCCACAAGGAGCTGCATATCAGCTTTCGCAGATTCAAGACTGTCGAGCTGACTGGCGACACTCGACGCTTCGAATGATGATACTAAACTGCCGTCTCCTGCATCTCCAGGAACCATGGCGAACCCCTCACTGAACTAGTTGACCCCACAGGTAGCTTAATCCCGAATTCCTTTCTCAAATGTAAATCCGTATGAGTTTAGTCTGAATTTGGGGCAGGAAATTTCACGCTCCACCACAGGCACCCCAGAAGGCATTAATCCTTTGGCGGACCCACCGGCGGGCACGACTCGATTTATCGCGAATTGAGCTCTTTTCACCGCAAAATCCCAGCCCTGTCATAAATAAAGCGATAGCGTCAGACCGGATATTATAACAGTTTCAACCTGCGCCACCCAAACGGGTTCGGAAGGCAGGTGTGCTCTGGGGAAATCTGGAATGACGACAAAGGCCACACGACAGGCCTGCGGTTCTCTTGTATTCGGAACCGTTCTTGCTTCAACGCTCATGCCGGCTGCCGCGTCGGACGCGACGGTTGGGGCAAGTGCGTCGCTTGTCGTCGACGTTGACCATCAGTCGTTCGACGCCGATTTTTTCGAGCAATATACCCCCCAGACGGCGTTGGACATGATCAACCGCCTACCCGGCTTCGTGTTTGACGCAGGCTCCAGCGCGCGAGGCTTTGGCGGCACGGCGGGCAATGTCCTGATTGATGGCACACGGCCAACCTCCAAATCCGGCGGCCTCTCGGAAGCACTGTCCCGCATCCCCGCAAGCCAGGTCTCGCATATTGAGATCCAGCGCGGCGCCATTGGCGCGGGCGAAGCCGCAGGCCAAAGCATGATTGCCAACGTTGTACGCCTGAAAAATGTCAGCTCAGGCACTTGGACAGTCGGTATCCGCAAGTTTGGCAAGAACAAGGTCATGCCATCCGTTTCCGGCACTTTCAGCACGCAGTTGATGGGCTGGGACACGTCACTGAAGCTGGTGACTTTTTTCAAGGACGAATCCCGGCAGGCCGTGATTAGCCGCCGCGACGCGGACGGCGTGCTGACCAAAAGGCAGACCGAAGACCGCAAGGAACGAAACCGCGACGGCACCTTCTCCTTTGATGCCGGGCGCGAGGCATTTGGTGGACGCCTGCAACTGAATGGCCGCCTGGGCTTCGATAGCTGGTACGGTGATACGGAGCGGCTCGGTCGCGGCGTGGGCTCGGCCACTGATCCGGTAACCGACCGATTTGTCGATGATCATGATTTTGAAGAGTATGAGGGCGAATTGGGGGCCGACTGGTCCCGCACCTTTGACAGCGGCTGGAAATGGCGCCTGATCGGCCTCGCGACGATTTCAGATTGGAGCGCCGTGGACGAAATATCGTTCGAGACCCCGCAGGGCACGCCCGCCTCCTTCGGCACCTTTACCGCCAAGGAAAAAACCACCGAGACCATCTTCCGAACGACTGTAGGCAAGAATGGCACCAGCCGGTTCAAGCCCGAATTCGGCATTGAGGGTGCGTTCAACACCCTTGATGGCAGCCTCGAGATCAGCCAGCGGGATGCCAGCAACCTGGAAACATTCTACCGTGCGCCCTCGCCGGTTCGGGTCGAGGAAAAACGCGCCGAAGCTTTCGTCAATATGGTGTGGCAGGCGACAGACAAGGTTAGCTTCAATGGTGGCTTGAAGGGCGAGATATCGCGCATTTCCACCTCTGGCAAGGCTGACCAGGCGCGGACTTTCAAATTCCTGAAACCTTCCCTGGGCGCCACCTTCAACCTGTCCGACAAGCTTCAGTTCGACTTCAAGGCCGAGCGTTTTGTCGGTCAGCTTGATTTCGGGGATTTCGCCGCCAGCGCAGACGCCACAGACGACCGTGTTTTTGCCGGCAACCCAAACCTGCGGCCCGACCGCACCGACAGGCTTGAAGGCACCGTGAACTACCAGTTCAGCGACCGGGGCGCCCTGTCGCTGACGCTGTTCCATGAATGGAAAGACGATGTACTTGAACGCATTGTCCTGCCCGGCGGCGGCCAAACCCGCGCCAATGTGGGCAGTGCACGGCGCTGGGGGCTGGACGCACAAGCCAGCATGCCCCTCGACCGCTTCCTGAAGGGCGGCCTTCTGGAAGTGGAGGTTTACGCCAAGGAAAGCAGCTTCCTTGACCCGCTGACCAACCAGAAGCGGCGGCTGCACGATTTCGTCCCACTGGAATATTTCATCGATTTCCGCCACGACATCCCCAATACGGAATGGTCCTGGGGCGTGGAATATGACTCGAACTTCAACTGGCACGGCTATTTTGTCGACGAGTTTGAAGATTTCGAAGGCAGCGACCGGTGGGACCTGTTTGTGGAAACCACCCAGTTCTTCGGCGTCAGAATGAAGTTGACGAGCTTCTATACCTTCAGTGTCCAGCGGGACCGCATACGGTACCTGTACGCCCCCACGCGGGGTGATACCTTCATCGGCACTGAACTTTCAGCGCGCGAACGCGACACAGGCTTCCTTTTCGAGATTTCAAGCCAGTTCTAGTGCCATCGAATGGCAAACACTGGAAAAATAAAGCCCGCGCGTCAATGGGGGGGCTGACGCGCGGGCAATCCCGGGATCTCAGGGGGGAGGTAGGGAACGTCCCAGGCACCCTAGAGATAGGGTTTGTTAGCGAAAATGTAAGGCCCTGCCGATCACGATTCCTTGAAATCTGCCAAGGTGCGTCACTCTGTCTCAGGTGAACATCTTAACAAGCCGCGCCCGCAGCTTCTGTGGATCAATCGGCTTCAGAAGATAGTCCTTAACCCCAAGCCCCTTGGCGCTCAGGATGTGCTCCTTGTCGGCACTGCCCGTCAGGAACAGAACAGGGGTGCGGGCGCGCTTGGCGTCAAAACGGATGTTGGCGCCGTCCCTGAGCGTGCGGACGAAATCAATGCCGCCCATCGGGTCCATATTGATGTCGCATATGATGACATCAAACCCACGACGGTCGAGTGCCTTCAGGGCATCTGATCCGTCGGTGGCCTCCAACACATCCTCGAAGCCAAGGCGGTACAGCAGCCGCTCCAGCATCTTGCGGATAATCTCCTGATCATCGACAATCAGCGCCCTGCGTCCCTGGAGGGCATCACTCGGATCGACGTCGATCTTGCTCATAGGTTCTCCTTGCGCGCAGGAACAGTGCCCACCCCGTCTTTAAGCCACCTTACATAATGCATCAATTTGATACAATGCGCCCGACGGCGGAAAAAGCGGTGTAGTTCCCGCTACTTGAGCGGCGTTAATTTGATATAAACCAATGTTACCTATTCTGCCCGACAGAGGACAGACAGGCGCCGACCTTCGGAGCCGACAAGCTGCCCGACAGTTCTGCGTTTTATTGCCTTTAGCCCTTTCCGCAAGGAGAACGCGCAATGTCGCCAACGTCCACCCGAACTGTGCTCGCACTGGGCCTGTTCACTTTTCTAAGCGGTGCCGCAACGCCCGCAGTTACCGCACAGGATTATGACCTGGCCACATGGGGCGAACGGGTCTATGACGCCTTTGCATCCAAACAGCGCTATCCCAAGCGTGCGTTGGACGCCAAACTGGAAGGCACTGTGAAAATTGAAGTCACTGTCGGCCAAAATGGCGACATCATCGGCTTCAAGATCAACCAGTCATCGGGCCACAACTTGCTGGATGGCTCGGTCCTGCAGATTCTGAACAGGATCAACCCTCTACCACCGCTCCCGGAAGGGCTTTCGAGCTTCAATTTCAAAATCCCGCTCAGGTTCAATATGGATGATCAACAAACCCAGTTGGGTGCAGATGTCCAGGTCGCGGAAACCACCCCTGACTGGAAAGGCTGGCAAAAGGATGTGTCGCGCATTCTGGCGCGCAACCAGGGTTATCCCACGCAGCTGATCGAAGAAGGCATTGAAGGCACCGTCAGGGTCAGGGTTCAAATTGGCATGGACGGCACGATCCTCGCCCAGCAAATCGTCGAAAGTTCCGGCAACCCCATACTGGATGATGAAGCCGTTGACCTGATGCGCCGGATCAGCTTCCCGAAACTGCCGGAAGCCAAAGAGAGCGTCTCGCTGACAATCCCGCTCAGCTACCGGCTTAATGCCAAGGGATAGACCGCCCGAAGTTCACGACACAGAGGCAACAAAAAGAAAAGCCCGGCCATTATGGCCGGGCTTTCTGCTTTGAATAAGCGCGCTTTAGGCCGCCTTGGACAGTTTCTGGAACCGTTTCAGATGATAATCCGTGTCACCGAAATAGTGATCGATCATCACCAGGCGCTTGGCGACATGCGCCAGCTCAAGCTCCCAGGTCACGCCGATACCGCCGTGCATCTGCACGGATTCTTCGGCCACCTGGCGACCAACCCGGCCGACAAGTGCCTTGGCAGCAGACAGGTTCATGTCGCGGTCCTCCGCATCCAGCTTGGAAGCAGCCAGCAGCACGATCGAACGAACCTGCTCGATCTCAAGGCAAACATCCACAAGGCGGTGCTGAAGGACCTGGAACTTACCAATCGGTATGCCGAACTGGGTCCGGGTACGCAGATATTCAAGCGTGGCGTCACGGGCATTTTCCATGGCACCAAGGCTTTCCGCGCACAAGGCCAGAGTGGCACGGGCCAGGGCCCTACCAAGCGCTTCTTCTGCCGCGGCGCCCGAAAGCAGCACATCGTCTGCGGCAATGGCAACACCTGAGAAGGTCACCTCTGCGGCACCGAAGCCGTCGTGGGTCTTGTAGGCCTTGATGGCAACGCCTTCAGCGTCCTTCGCCACAAGCGCAAGCACCAGCTTGTCGCCGTCCTTGGCGGACACGATCAATGTATCAGCGTCACCACCGTTGATCACAACCGATTTGGCGCCAGAGAGCTTGCCGCCTTCGATTGTCGCATCAACCTTCGAGGCATTATAGCGCGCGCCAGCTTCATAGTGCGCGAGCGCGAGCTTGTGTGCGCCACCAATCACGTCATCAAGAAGTGCTGGGCCACGGCCTTCCGCACCTTCTTCCGCCAACAGGCCAGCGCCCAAGACGGCAGTCGCCAGGAAAGGCTCCACCACAATGCCGCGGCCGAGCTCTTCGGCCACAACCATGATGTCGAGCCCGGAACCGCCAAGGCCGCCAACGCTTTCCGGCAGCACTGCGGCCACCAGGCCAAGCTCGGCCATTTGCGCCCACACGGCTTCATCGTGGCCCTTTTCAGAGCTGATCAGCTTCAGGCGGCTATCGAAATCGCACTGCTCACGCACAAAGCGGGAGACCATGTCCTTGAGCATGCGGTGATCGTCAGAGAGATTGAAATCCATACCTAAATCCTCCCTTAAAGCCCAAGGATCATCTTGGAGATGATGTTGCGCTGAATCTCGTTAGAGCCGCCATAGATGGAATATTTCCGGCGGTTGAAATATTGGCCTGCGAACAGATGCGCACCCTCTGGGCCAACAGGTTCCATGTTGGAACCAAGCTGATCCAGCTCCGGCATGAACGGCAGGGCGTATGGGCCGACAGCCCGGCGCATCAGGTCACTGATTTCCTGACGAATGACAGAGCCCTTGATCTTGAGCATGGAGCTTTCCGCCCCCGGTGCGCCGCCAGCCTGGGCCGCCGCAAGAACGCGAAGGTTCGTCAACTCCATGGCCATCAGGTCGATTTCCACATTAGCGATACGTTCTGCGAAATGCGCGTCGTCGATCAGCTTGCCACCTTCCCCGTCATCGGTCTCGCCCGCAATCTTCTTCAGGCGCTTGAGGCCCTCTTTCGCGGCCGCCACACCTGCAATGCCAACACGTTCGTGCTGCAACAAGTATTTGGCGTAGGTCCAGCCCATGTTTTCCTGACCCACCAGATTCTCGGCAGGCACCTTGACGTTATCGAAGAATACCTCATTTACCTCATGGCCGCCTTCGATCGTGATGATCGGGCGCATCTCTACGCCTGGGGTGTTGAGGTCGATCAACAAGAAGCTGATGCCGG
>JBNKYQ010000038.1:0-15335 GCA_050300975.1 Kordiimonas sp. | reverse complement strand
CGGCGCGCGCACGGCCTCAACGGACGGCACGCTGTCGCGCGGTTCAGCGCGAAACTCTGCCGTCGGTGCCGCCTCCTTGGTGTCGCGCGCGTCACCAAAAGCAGCCGATGCCTGCAGGCAAACCTTGTCGCCCGCTATAATGCGGGACGTTGCCTGGGTGACATTCTTGCCTTCACGCAGCAGTTCCGACCTGACCGTCACGTCTTCCGCCGGAATGGGCCCCACGAAGGAGACCATCAGCGACCGCATGGGTTTTTCCGTGGCGAGCAAAGTGCGCATGCCCTTGGCAGCCATGGCCGCACCAAGCCCACCGAAGGCGGCGCGCCCCTGCATCCAAACGGGTGTCACCCGGGTGACCGTGTCAGGGCCATCAATATCAGCCAGAATTTCTGCCAGTGTTTTGTCTGCCAGTATCTCGTCTGTCAGCGTTTTGTCTGTCATGTGTCTCCGCCTGGAAAAGGTGACCTGCGTATCTGCGCTTGCGCTGCGAAATTGGAGATAAGGCGCTTGGCCCTTAGAACAAGCTTTCAATGTTGAATGGCACCTATACCGAACCCCATTCAAGCCTTTCCGGCATATAGTTCTTTTTTCTGCCACAAGGCTCTTTATAATGCCTGTATGTCATGACAAAAGGTGGCAGCAGGGTGGTATCCCCCCATGAGCAATCACCGCGACCAGGAGCACATATGGCCATTCACTTTTACGAAGGCGACCTGCCGGACGGGCTGGATTTCGGGACTTCCGTAGCCATCGACAGCGAGACCATGGGGCTCCTGCCGCACCGGGACCGGCTGTGCGTGGTACAGCTTTCAAGCGGGGACGGTGACGCCCACCTGGTGCGCTTCAGACAAGGCGCCTATGACGCCCCGAACCTGACGGCGCTGCTGGCTAACCCGAAGGTTTTGAAGATTTTCCATTTCGCCCGCTTTGATGTCGCGGTGATGAAAAAGTATCTGGGCGTCGACACGGCGCCGATTTACTGCACCAAGATCGCGTCGAAACTGGTGCGCACCTACACTGACCGCCATGGGCTGAAGGACCTGGCCCGCGAACTGGTGGGCGTGGATATGGACAAGCAGCAGCAATCCAGCGACTGGGGTGCAAATGATATCACCGATGCGCAGAAAGCTTATGCGGCATCCGATGTGCTTTACCTGCACAAAATGAAAGAGAAGCTGGACATGATGCTGGCGCGCGAAGGGCGCACGGCCCTGGCGCAGGCGGCGTTCGACTTCCTGCCGACCCGCGCCGACATGGATCTGGCCGGGTTTGAGCCCATGGATATTTTCTCCCACTAGTGGATAGGCCCCTAATGGACAAGGACGGCTTTTGTGACCAAGGCTAATCGCGATCACTATACAAGCCCCGGGCTGGCCCGCGAGGAAGCCATGGCGGCGCTGTCGCCTGTGGTCATGGGGCCCTCTAGCCCTATTTGGGATACCTTCATCCACGGCATGCGGATCATCCTGCCGATTACTGCCATCATTTTGGGGGGCGTGACCCTTTTGTGGCCCATCCTGAACGAAACGGAAGTCAGTTTCACGCTATCGAAGGATGAAGTGGCCAAATCGGACGGCGTGATCCGGATGATGAACCTTTCTTATGCCGGCACCGACGGGCTGGACCGGCTGTTCCGGGTTCACGCGGCGTCCGGGCTTCAGGAAAACCCCAGCTCCCCCCGCGTCCGGCTGACCGACATCCAGGCCGAGATGGAACTGGACCCCGGCATGCCCGCCACCGTCAAGGCGCGCACTGGCATTTACCGCATGAAAGAAGGCACGCTGTCGCTTGTGGGCGGTGTTCATGTCAACACGTCAAACGGCTACCGCCTGGATATGGACGGTGCCGAAGTGGACCTGAAGGCCCACACGGCGACAGGGCAAGGCGCCATTACCGGGTCTTCGGACCTGGGCACGCTTGAAGCGGGCCGCATGGAAATCCTGGTGGATGAGCGCGAAGGCCTGTTTGATGGCGGCGTGAAGCTCTCCATCACCCCAAGGCGCCCCCAAGGCAGTGAACCCAAGGGCGAAACAAAAGACACTCCAGCCGCAAACCGCGAGGCAAAATCATGATTTCAAGAACCCTGAAGGCTGTGACCTTTACTGCGATGCTGCTTGGTGCGCAAAGCGCGATGGCGCAATCCGTGCTCAAAAATCATGATACCTACCAGCCGCTCGATATCTCCGCTGAACGGCTGGAGATGAAGCAGCGCGAAGGCCGCGCCATTTTCCAGGGTGCCGTGAATGTCAAGCAGGGCGGCATGACCCTGACATCAGATACACTCACAGTGTTTTACGAAACCCAGAACGGCATTGAAAAGCCGAGCATCGACCGGCGGGATGCCAAGGGAAAGGTCACGCTGACGTCAGAGTCTGAGACCCTGTCAGGCGACTGGGCCGTCTATGACGTTGACCGGCGGCTGATCACCATTGGCGGCAACGTGCTGTTCAAGCAAGGCGACAACAGCCTGCGCGGCGAACGGCTTGAGTTTGACCTGGTTTCCGGCCTCGCGAAGCTGGACGGTGAAGCAAGCAACGAAGGCCGTGTGCGGGGCACATTCAACGTGCCGCCCAAGAAAGACGGCGAGCAGTAATAAAGGCCGTCCAGAAGGGATAAGTGTCAGGTTTCGTTGCCTGATATTTTAGGATTTTTCCTGTCTAATAGGCTGGCGTAAACATCTTATTCATGATTTATTGACAATGCTTATGCATAAAATGAGCCAACCAAGTTTGGCTTGGTGCTGAGCGTGGGGGATGGCCCGGGTCCCGGGTCACATCGAGAGGCAATTTATGAGTGCAGACACAGACATCAAGGCAGGCAGCGCCCACCCTTTGACAGGCGGGACCGCGGAAGGCCTTATCATCGACGGCATCGGCAAGTCCTATAGCGGCCGCCCGATCCTTCGTGATGTGTCCCTGTCTGTGCATCGCGGCGAAGTTGTCGGGCTTCTGGGCCCCAATGGCGCCGGTAAAACCACCTGCTTCTATTCCATCACCGGGCTGATCGCGCCAGACCATGGCCGCGTCATGCTGGACGGCAATGAGATCACCCATTTGCCCATGTACCGCCGTGCGCGGCTTGGCATCGGCTATCTGCCGCAGGAGACATCCATCTTCCGCGGCATGACGGTTGAGGACAATATCCGTGCCGTCCTTGAGGTGGTGGAGACCGACCGCAAGCTTCGGGATGCCATGCTGGACAAGCTCCTTGAAGAGTTCTCGATCACGCACCTGAGGAACACGCCTGCGCTTGCGCTGTCTGGCGGTGAACGGAGGCGCTGCGAGATCGCGCGCGCGCTGGCCGCGCGCCCAAGCTTTGTCCTTCTGGATGAGCCTTTCGCCGGTATTGACCCGATCGCCATCGCCGATATCCGTGACCTGACGGCCCATCTGAAGGATCGCGGCATTGGCGTGTTGATCACAGACCATAACGTGCGCGAGACCCTTGATATCATCGACCGTGCCTACATTATCTATGATGGACACGTTCTGTTTGAAGGCAACGCCGAAGCCGTCCTCAAGGACCCGGATGTCCGCCGGGTATACCTTGGGGAAAGCTTCAGCCTGTAGGAGGTGGAGACGTGGCGCTAACGCCAAGACTTGATCTCAGGCAAAGCCAACAGCTGGTGATGACTCCCCAGCTGCAGCAGGCGATCAAGCTTTTGCAGCTCTCCAACTTAGAACTGGCCGACTATGTCTCGACCGAAGTGGAACGCAACCCGCTTCTGGAAATGGGCGAGCCTGGCGATAGCGGCGGCCCGGACGAGGGCGGCAACCAGGGCGAAGGCGACTTCAGCGACGCGGGCCTGCGTGAGGGCGGTGACGCCCGCGACGGCAGCGACGGCATTGTCGCCGCCGACAAGAGCATGGACAGCGACTTTGATACCTCCTCCGGGTCAGACGGCGCGCTGGATGCCAACTTTGAGACCAACATCTACAATAATGACGCCGTATCCGACCGGGTCACCCAGGAAAGTGGAGCGGGCAGCGGGTCGCTTTCCTATGAAGGCGGCGGCGCCATCAAGGGCGGCGGCGGCTTTTCCGACGAGCGCAGCCTCGACCAGACGCTTGAAGGCGAAGAAAACCTGCATGATTTCCTGATGCGCCAGATGGCGGTCCTCTTGCAGGAACCCGCAGACAGGCTGATCGCAACCCACCTGATCGACCTTGTGGACGAAGCAGGCTATGTGAACGCCGATGACGTACGCGAGGTTGGCGAACAGTTGGGCGCCAGCGCGCAGGACCTGGAGCGCGTGCTGACATCGCTGCAAACGCTGGAGCCTTCTGGCTGTTTTGCCCGAAGCTTGTCTGAATGCCTCGCCATCCAGCTGAAGGAGCTGGACCGCTATGACCCGGCGATGCAGGCGCTGGTTGAAAACCTTGAGCTTCTGGCCAAGCGCGACATGGCAACCTTGAAGCGCCTGTGCGGCATCGACCAGAATGACCTTGCGGACATGATCAAGGAAATCCGCCTCCTGAACCCCAAGCCCGGCCTTGCCTATGGCGGCCAGGCCGTCCAGCCTGTTGTGCCAGACATCTTCGTGCAGAAAAGCCGGGCCGGCACCTGGGTTGTTGAACTGAATACCGATACGCTGCCGAAAGTTCTGGTGAACCAGCAGTATCTGACGGAACTGGGTGATGTGGGGGGCGGCAAGGAAGCCAAGGCTTTCGTGTCTGACTGCCTGTCGAACGCCAACTGGTTGGTGAAGGCGCTGGACCAGAGGGCCCGCACGATATTGAAGGTCGCAACGGCATTGGTGAAAACCCAGAGCCAGTTCTTCGAGCACGGTGTGCGCTTCCTCAAGCCACTGACGCTCAAGGACATCGCAGACGAGATTGAAATGCACGAATCCACCGTTTCTCGTGTGACCAACAACAAGTTCATGTCCTGCCCACGCGGCATGTTCGAGCTCAAATATTTCTTCACCTCGGCCATTTCCGCGGGCGATGGTGGCGACGCGCATTCGTCCGAGTCGGTAAAATTCCGCCTGAAGGAACTGATCGACAATGAAGATCCGAAGAAGATCCTGTCCGATGACAAGCTGGTCATCATGATGAAGGCAGAGGGCATCGATATCGCCCGCCGCACGGTCGCAAAATACCGTGAAGCACTGAAGATCCCATCTTCCGTGCAGCGCCGCCGCCTGAAAAACATGGCCGGCTAGAAAGCCGTACGCTGAGTCGTTTTCAGCCCTTGCAAAACGGCGCCCCAATCCACACATAAAAACATGTGAAGATTCAAAAATTTGACACAAATCAAAGTGGATTAACCACACTTAAACCATGTTTTGTGGTAGTCTGAAATTTCCAGCCGCAATGGGTGGAAAGCGGTGCCAGTGTCGGGCGGGGACAGACGCTGGAACTCAAAGCCGCAGCCGGGCCGCATCGGCCCGTGGTACAGTAGCGGTGGCCTCCCCGGCCACCTGAGAAAGGATGATTGGCTCCTATGGATATCAATGTAACTGGACGGAAAATGAATGTTGGTGAATCGCTCACTCAGCATGTCGAAGAACGCCTCGAAACTGTCGCAGACAAGTTCTTTAGCCGCACCATTGATGCAAACGCCACTTTTGTAAAAGAAGGACACCTATACCGAGTTGATGTATCGCTTCACGCCAACCAAGGGATCAATATGCAGGCCCATGCGGAAGCGGACGACCCCTATGCTGCATTCGAGCTTGCAGCCGATAAAATAGAAAAACAGTTGCGTCGATACAAACGACGCCTTAAGAACCACCACCACACGCCGCAGCGCGAGATTGCAGTAGAGGTCGCAAGCGACCTGGTATTCGCGCCGGAAGAAGAAGATGCCGAAGGCATGCTGAATGGCGATAGCGCCGACAGCCAACCGTTGATCATCGCGGAGAACAAGAAAGAGATCCCCCACGTAAGTGTGCGGGACGCCGTGATGTTGATGGACCTGGCGCATGCAAGCGTCTTCATGTTCCGCAATCGCAAGAGCGATACGCTGGACGTGGTATACCGTAGGCCAGATGGCAATATCGGGTGGATCAGCCCGAATGCCGCCTAAACGGTAGCAGGTTGGAAACAGACAAGAGGGTGTACCGGGCCCATCATGGGTGGGCCCGGACGAGAGAAAGATCATGGAGATCGAAGATCTGCTGACAGCGGAGAACGTGCTTGGTGACTTCAAGGCATCAAGCAAGAAGCAGACATTGCAATCCCTGTCCCGCAAGCTCGCTGACTTTGCCGGACTGGACGCGCGTCTTGTATTCGACAAGCTTCTCGAACGCGAAAAACTGGGTAGCACCGGCGTCGGCAAAGGTGTGGCCATTCCACACGCACGCATTGAAGGCCTTGACGAGATCAAGGGCCTGTTCGCACGCCTTGCAAGCCCGATTGATTTCGACTCGGTTGATGATCATCCGGTTGATATCGTCTTCATGCTGCTGGCGCCAACGGACGCAGGCGCAGACCACCTGAAGGCCCTGGCCCGCGTATCACGGCTCCTTAGGGATGAAAGCACGCTGAAGAAACTTCGGGCAACGTCCGATGATGGCGCGCTTTATGCCATGCTGGCCCAACCCGCCAGCCACGCCGCCTAAGCGAATAAGCTTCATACACCATCAGAAAATCAAAACTGACGCTTTGCCGTCAGTGTTTCTTGCTGATGCCATAAACCTGCCTGAACATGTCGTTGAGGAATGCCTGTTCTGATGGCGGGAACCAGTCTTGGTGCACCCTCAGAAGGGTTTGCTGAATGTCCGGGCGAGACAGCGTATGGTCGATGGCGTCGAGAATGCGGCGGCCCTGCGGCGTTTTCGAACAGGCCATATACCCAATATTTGCCTCAACGCCATCAATCGGTAGAAAAGCCAAGCTTGCAACATTCAGGTTGCTAGCGCCTTGCTTCGCGAGTTGCTCCAAGCCTTCCTCCACCGTGCGGGCATCTGAGACGATCGCATCCACCCGGCCCGCTTCCAGCAGCTTTAATAAACTCTGGTCCGAACGCCCGACTGTCGGCATTTCCAGGAATCTTTCGGGGAATTTGACCCGCGCCTCTTCTACTGCACGGCCATAGGTAAAAAGCTTGAAGACTCCAATTTTGACGTCACGTGCCGACAAGAAAGCGCCAAGCTCAACTTGGCTCAGGTCGCCAAATGAGCCGGGCATTGTCAGCGTTACCAAACGGTTCGGCGGATAGATTGAATGTGGCAACCGCGAAAAATGCATCAACTTCTCGCGCTCAGGCGTCTTGCGGACGCGAGGGGTACACACATTATCAAAGCTGCGAACAGCCTTTAGTGCCCGCGTCAAATTGACGTATTTGACTTCAAGTTCCAGTCCGCTGGTCTGATCGAAAAGAAAGCGATCAACGCTCGCTGCATCCGGGCCTTCAGGGCCTGGCGCTTCAAACTGGCAACACTGTGTGACGACCCGCACTGGGATTTCATCTGCCAGCGCATTTTGTCCTGCAAGGCTTACTTGAAAACTCAATACCAACAACCAACAAAGTTGCCTCAACATTCTTGGCTCCGCACCTGAACTGCCGACCCCGGGGACATAATGCCCGGGAAAACTCAAAGAGAAGTTAATCGCTGGCCAATCCGCCCCGCCGCGTTCCTTGAAACCGGGGGGTCGGGGTTGGTCGGCGCGGACACTACGCCCTCCCCGCCGGGGGTCAAGCGCATTTTCCATTGCCTAGCTGCCGTCACCACTGTCAACCGGATCAGCACAACCAAAAGAATCGGTTACTGCGCCATTGATGCAACTAAAGAGTTTATTTCGTCTGTCAAATGGCCCAGACTTTCGCTGATGCGAGCGACGGTTTCCCGTCACAAACCGGTACACCAGGCGTCTGCAAGGCAGCGCACGCGGGCGCTATGCCAGGAAAGGAAACAGAATGCCAGACAATCAGCTTCCCAAAGGGTATCAACCCCAACAGAAAACGCCATTTCAAATGGCCCAGCATTATGGCTTCCCCGTCGGTCAGTACACCGGCAAGGGCCAGAAAGTGGCCATTCTGATTTTCGGTGCCCCGATCACCGCATCGGAAATTGAGGCTGATCTGGCAGCCTACGGCATCAATGACGACAATATCACCATCAAGGTTGTCGACGACACGGTCAACCCCAACCCTGGTGTGCAGCAAACCACCGAAGTGCATCTGGACGCCGAAACCATCGGCAGCATTTGCCCTGACGCCCAGATCACCATCTACTACAGCCGCACCAACAACACCTCGTATCCGGCCTATTTTGACGCCGCTCTCGCTGATGGGAACAGCGTGATTTCCATGTCGTTCGGCGCCCCGGAATACAGCGGCATCGAGACCATCGACTGTTTTGAAAAAGCCGCGAACGCGGGCGTCACAATCTGCGCAGCCTCCGGCGATGACGGATCCCGCAATGACGACAATGACGGCCTTGCGCACGTCAACTTCCCTTCGAGCTCGCCCTATGTTTTGGCGTGCGGCGGCACCATGATTGATGGCGCTGGCACTGAGGTTGTGTGGAACCTGGAAGCAGAAAAGGGCGGCGCAGGCGGCGGCGGCGTCAGCGCCTATTTCTCCGTGCCCTCATGGCAACAGAAAGACGCCGCGAATATCACCTCAGCCAACCCCGGCGGCGGCGTTGGCCGGGTGGTCCCGGACGTGGCGGGGCTTGCAGCACCCGGTGACTGGGTGCTCGAACTGGATGACGGCACACAAAAGGAAGTCGTGGGCGGCACCAGCGCCGTAACACCGATGATGGCGGCCTTCTTCACCCTTGTAAACCAGGCACGTGCTGAAGCGGGCAAGGGCCCGATCGGGTTCGTCAATGAGAAGCTCTATGGCCTGAGCCCACGGGCAGACTATTTCAATGACATCACCGAGGGCGACAACAAGCCAACGCCGTCCTACCCCGGCTATGACGCGCTCAATGGTTTTGATGCCTGCTCGGGCCTGGGTTCGCCAAAAGGCGACGCCCTGTTCAAGGCACTGGTCAGCATGGATTAGGCTTCGAACGTTCGCTGCCGATACAGACAGCCGGCGCGTATCAGGATCTTGCTGCAAATGCAGGCCTGCGTGTTCCGGCCCCTTGGGGCCGGGATCGCTGTCCGCTATATCAGCCTGAAGGGCTAGATAAAGTGAGACAGTGAGAGATCCATGAATAACCTGAAGACCTTCCTTCTAAGGCGCCCGATTGTCAGCATCGCAGGCCTGATTGCTATCAGCCTGTTCTTTGTGCTGAGCATCCCCTATCCATTTGCGGGCCAGCCCGATGTAGCGCTGACCCTCAAAATAGCAACCCGCCTGGTGGCCACTTTCGTCGCAATACTGATGCTCCTGAAGCTTGATTGGGGGTGGGACGCGGGACTGACCCGCAGGCCCTGGCGCAAGCGCTGGTGGCTTGCCCCCTTGCCCATGCTGGCGATTGTTGCCATCAATCTGCTGGGCACCAACTGGGCCGCGCTTGCCTTCACCCCAGCCGCCACTGCCGGATGGCTGGGGTATAACCTTTCGGTCGGCCTCTTTGAGGAGATGCTGCTGCGGGGTGTTTGCTTCTGCCTTCTGGCGCAGGCCTGGAAAAACCGGCGAAACGGACTGCTTCTTGCCGCCGTCATGCAAGGGGCGATTTTCGGGCTTCTGCACCTGATCAACCTGGTGCACGCACCGGTGCTGGATACCGTCAGCCAGACTGTTTACGCCACCTTGCTGGGCATTGGCTTTGCCGGCATGACCGTTTTCTGCCGCAGCATATGGCCTGCCATTTTCGTGCACACAGCCATCAACCTCGCGGGTTCCATGAACAGCGACCTGGTACCGAACACGGCCCCTACCGAAGGGTCGCTCGGGGGCTATCTGGTGGCAACTGTTGTGATCTTGCTTGTGTCCGCCCTGCCGGGCGTGTGGCAACTCAGGCAGGAACAGCGGGCGCTGGACAGTTCGGGAAGCGCCTAGCTGTCAAATTCGACCAGCTTGAAATAGAGGCCGTCAGGCGGGGCGTTAAGCCCAAGCGCCTGGCGATCGCGCGCATCAAGCGCGGCCTGCACTTCTGCTTTCGTCCAGTTGCCTTCGCCCACCAGCTTCAGGGTTCCCATGATCGAGCGGATCTGGTGATGCAGGAACGACCGGGCACCGGCCAGCAGCCGAACCTCATCACCTTCACGCTCGACGGTCAGGTAATCCATGGTCTTGATCGGGCTTTTGGCCTGGCAGGCCACGTGACGGAAGGTCGTAAAATCGTGCTGCCCAACTAATATCTGGGCCGCATCATGCATCGCTTCATGATCCAGCGGTGTTTTCACATGCCACTTGAGGCCGGCATCGAACGTGAGCGGCGCCCGCCGGTTGGCGATGCGGTAGACATAGTGGCGTTTGACGGCGTCAAAGCGGGCGTTGAAATCATCATCCACCGCCTCGACCTTCACGATCGAAACCGTATTCCTGGGCTGCATATGGAAATTGAGCGCACCCTGTACCTGATCAGGCGTCATATCGCGTTCCATGTCAAAATGCGCGATCTGGCCAAGCGCATGAACGCCCGCGTCCGTCCGGCCCGAACCGGTCACCCGAATATTCTCATCCGGCGCAAACTTGGCGATAGCATCCTCGATGGTTGCCTGCACTGACGGGCCGGTTTTCTGCCGCTGCCAGCCCACAAAAGGGCGGCCGTCATATTCAACTGTCAGTTTGAAACGCTGCATGCTTATGCCCTACTCGAACCGGGTGCCCTTGGGCACGCTGAAACCGCGCAGCAATTCTTCGCGGTCCATCGCCGCTTTGCCCGCCCGCTGCGCGCGGTCAATCCGGTAAGCGCCTTCGCCGCAGGCCACCAGAAGAGTGTCATCGAGCGCTGTGCCCGCTTCGCCTGACCCCGCCTCAACGCTGCCAGCCAGAAGCTTGAGGCGCTCGCCGTCCACCAGGGTCCAGGCGCCCGGGAAAGGGAACAGGCCGCGCACCAGTCGGTCAACGGTATCCGCGCCCAAAGTCCAGTCGATTTTGGCTTCGGCCTTGTCGATCTTGTGGGCGTAGGTCACGCCTTCTTCGGCCTGCGCTTCTGCCTTAAGCGATCCGTCAGCGAGGCCTTCAATGGCCTGGACGATCAGCTCGCCACCCATGGCCGCCAAACGGTCATGCAGGCTCAGCGTTGTGTCCGTTTCAGCGATGTCGGTTTCGGCACGCATCAGCACAGGCCCGGTATCAAGCCCGGCCTCCATCTGCATGATGCAAACACCGGTCTTGGCATCGCCTGCCATCACAGCACGATGGATGGGTGCAGCGCCACGCCAGCGCGGCAGAAGGCTGGCATGCACATTCACGCAGCCGTGCTTTGGTGCATCCAGAACCACCTGGGGCAATATCTGTCCATAGGCCACCACCACCGCAACATCCAGATCAAGGGCGTTAAGCTCCGCCTGTGCGGCAGCATCACGCATGGATTTTGGTGTATAAACAGGAATGCCCTGGCTTTCAGCCCAGGCATGAACAGGAGACGGGCGCTCTTTCTTGCCGCGACCCGCGGGAGCAGGCGGCTGGCTATAGACCGCGACCACATCATGGACTGATGCTACAAGAGCCTTCAGCGTTGGCAGGGCAAAATCAGGGGTGCCCATGAAGGCGATACGCATGGGAAGCTCTCCCTTATAGGATCTTGGTGTCCTTGGTTGCCTTCTGGACTTTCTTGATGATCATGTTGCGCTTCAGTTTCGACAGATAGTCGATAAATACAACGCCGTTCAGGTGGTCGATCTCATGCTGCACGCAGGTTGCCATCAAGCCTTCCATCAGTTCGTGCTGCTCCTTGCCGTTATAGTCCAGGTATTTCACCTTCACGGCAGCGGGCCGCTCGACTTCCGCATAATGCTCGGGCACCGACAGGCAACCTTCATTATAGACGTTGAATTCTGGCGACTCCCACGTGATTTCCGGGTTGACCAGGAAAATCGGCTGGCGATCTTCCTCGTCTCCTTCGGTGTCAACCACGATCACACGCTTGGGCACAGCCACCTGAATGGCGGCCAGGCCAATGCCGGGCGCGTCATACATGGTCTCCAGCATGTCGTCCATCAGGCGCCGCAAATCATCATCTACTTGACCGACAGGGTCGGACAGGGTTTTCAGAAGCGGGTCTGGCACATTGATGATTTCAAGTTTCGACATGCTCGGTTTCCTTAAACGCTCAGAACTCAATGCTCTTATTTCGGGCTTTTCACCTATGGGCCTTACCTATGGTTGGCGCCCTTCTCCGTCAAGCGCAAAGCGGCCTAATACTCGGAAATTGGGGCATCTGGCTCATATTTGCCAGCATTGTCCTCAATCTCGATCACCCAAAGGTCCGGATCAAACGACCGTTTCTTGGCGATCAGGGCATCTGCAGCGCTTTCGTTCTGGCCTTCCGCAGCCCCCAACCGGCGCCAGATGCGGTTGCCGTCAAAGTCGAGCGACTGCTCGAATACAAGCACGCCCGCGGCAAACCGGTTGACCTTCAGGATAATGCCGCCGCGCTCCGCATCGCCCTTGGCGACAACAAAAGACGGCATGTCCGCACCAAAACAGGTGCGCAGATGCGCATCAATCCAGAGCTTTGTTGAAAGGCGAACGGTCATGCAAAGCATATGCGCGTATGGCCGCGCCGCGGTCAAGAAAGAAGAAGGGGATGCCCTAGTCGTCTTCGCTGAGGCCGAGCACGTGAAGGCGGTCTTCAAACATGCGCTTGATCACCTCCGGGCCGACATCAAAGGCGACACCGAGAAGTTCGCCCTTGGCCCAGGCGACGGTTGCCGGGATTTCGCCGCGACCGGTCAGCACCAGCTCGATCTCCACACCGTCCTGAAGCGGCAGGTCCACGCGAATGCGGGCACCGCCAAGCGACAGGTTCCATATCTGGCAGGACAGCTCATGCTTGCCGACCCTGATTTTGGCAGGCCAAAGCACGGACCGCCGCTTGAAACGACGGCTGTCTGCATCGTCGGCCTTGGGCTTTTCAGCCGGTGCCGTCTTTTTTACTGTTTCTTTTGCCACGTCCTGTGCCACGCCACCAATGAACGATACCCGCATAAGCTCGCAGGTATGCTACCATAATTCCGCATTCAGACTATAGCCTTAACGGGTAAACCAAAAATGACCAAATCCATAGAATTTTCCTAAATTCGCCAACTGCACCACTGGAGCAGCCTGTGCATGAGATGCTTGCCCAGGGGCATACCATTCGGTACCAATAAGGAACCGGGGGTAAGGAGCGCTTTATGGCGTCAAAACAAGTGTCAGAGAAAAGCGGCAATGCCGTCCAGCAGCCGATCCTGATTGTCGAGGACAGTCCGACGCTGGCGCTCACCTATCGTGAATATCTGCGCCGCGCGGGCATGGACGCTACTATTGCCGAAACCGGTGCCGCTGCGCTTGAAGAAATCGAGAAATCCAAGCCGGCCATTATCCTTCTGGATCTGCGCCTGCCGGATATGGACGGCCTTGATATCCTCAAGCAGCTGAACGCAGAGAAAAACAGCGCGCGAACCATCGTCATCACCGCGCATGGGTCGGTCAAGATCGCTGTCGAAGCCATGCAGGAGGGGGCATCCGACTTCCTTTTGAAGCCCTTTGCGGCCGAACGGCTGATCACCACCGTCAACAACAACCTTGAAATCACCCGCCTTGCTGGCCTGGTGCAACAATATGCAGGCGGCCAGAAAAAGAAATTCGGCCGATTCATTGGTGTCAGCCCGGCCATGCAGGCCGTCTATCATATGATCGAGGATTGCGCGTCCTCGAAAGCGTCGGTCTTCATCATGGGCCAATCTGGTACGGGCAAGGAACTGTGTGCCGAGTCAATCCACAATCAAAGCCCCAGGAAGAACCACCGGTTTGTGGCGCTCAACTGCGCCGCCATTCCCTCGAACCTGATCGAAAGCGAGATTTTCGGTCACAAGAAAGGCGCCTTCACGGGCGCCACATCAGACCGGCACGGGGCCGCCGTTGCCGCCGACGGCGGTACGCTGTTCCTTGATGAGATATGCGAGATGCCGCTTGACCTTCAGGCCAAACTCCTCCGGTTCATCCAGACAGGTGAGGTGGTGCCGGTGGGCAGCAACACGCCGATCCAGGTGAATGTGCGCTTTGTCTGCGCCACAAACCGCACGCCCTGGGAAGAAGTGGAAGCCGGGCGCTTCCGCGAAGACCTCTATTACCGGCTTCATGTGGTTCCCATCCATCTGCCACCGCTGGCGGAGCGGGACCAGGACGTGCTGATCATTGCCCGCCACATGCTGGAAAATTTCGCCAAAGAAGAAGGCAAGGTTTTCAACAGCATCCGGGCAGAAGCGGAAAACCGCCTGCTGGCCCATAGCTGGCCCGGCAACGTGCGCGAGCTGGGTAATGTGATCCAGAGTGCTGTGGTGTTGAACGACGGCCCTGAACTGACAGGAGAGATGCTCGACCGCCTGATGGGTCCTACCCGCCGGCAGGCGCTGCGGCAACCCGCGAGCCCCATGTCGCCGGACGGCATCTCATCAACAGGCGCGATCGAACCGCTTGCAACCGTCGAGCGCCGAATAATCGAACGCGCGATCGAAATCTGTGGTGGGAAAGTACGGCTTGCGGCCAAGCGGCTGGAGGTTAATCCCTCCACGCTCTACCGCAAGCTCAAGGATTGGGAACAGGAATAGCGCTGCTATTGCTTGTCTTCCCCGTTGTGGCTCAGCTCTTCGCGGGCCTGTTCGAGCGCGAAGGCTGTGCTGGCGGCAAGACCCGCCATATTCACCAGATCCGAGGCGCTGGCCGTCATCCGCGCCACCTGGATGGAATGTTCCATGCCCAGCAGCATCGGGCCAATCACGCGGGCGCCACCCAGTTCTGTAAGCAGCTTGTAGCCGATGTTGGCGCTATGGAGCGCTGGCATCACCAGGACGTTCGCTGGGCCCGAAAGACGCATGAACGGATACTGTTCCATGAGCGTCCGGTTGAGCGCCACATCCGCCTGCATTTCACCGTCATACTCGAAGTCCACATCGCGCTCGTCCAGAATGCTCACCGCTTTCTGGATATGCTGGGTCTTGTCCGATGGCGGGTTGCCGAAGTTCGAGAAGCTGAGGAAAGCCACTCGTGGCTCGTGACCAAGCCGTTTAACGAAATAAGCCGCGCTTTCAGCGATATCGGCCAGTTCTTCCGCGTTCGGGCGTTCGTTCACCGTGGTGTCCGCCATAAAGACGGTGCGGCCTTTGGTAACCACAATCGACATACCAAACGGGCGGTGACCCGGGATCGGGTCGATCACCCGGCGGATGTTCTTGAGCGCCCGCCAATAGTGACGCGTCACACCCGTGATCATGCCGTCAGCGTCACCCGTGGCCACCATGCAGGCCGAGAAGACGTTCCGGTCGCGCTTCACCAGGCGC
>JBNKYQ010000037.1:0-15357 GCA_050300975.1 Kordiimonas sp. | reverse complement strand
GGGTTCCTCGAACCCGTACAACATGGTACGGGCTACGATCGACGCTCTGACGAAACAGAACTCCCCACGTCAGGTCGCAGCGGCCCGCGGCAAGAAAGTAGCTGACATCGTAGCCCGTCGTGGCGACATCAAAGTCGTTGACGGTGCCGAAGATGCTGCTGACGAAGCTCAAGCGGAGTAATGATCGATGGCTGCGAAGAAAAAGACTATTAAAGTAACTCAGATCGGTAGCCCAATCCGGCGCCAAAACGACCAGCGTCAAACACTGGTTGGTCTGGGTCTTAATAAAATGCACAAAACGCGTGAGCTCGAGGATACTCCTGCTGTACGCGGCATGATCAACAAGGTGCACCACCTGGTGCGCGTTGAAGATTAAGCCGGCGCGTTCGGAGAAGACTGATGAAAATCAACGAACTTCGTGACAACCCAGGCGCTCGCAAATCTGCAACGCGTGTGGGTCGTGGTATCGGTTCCGGCAAAGGTAAAACTGCCGGTTCCGGTCACAAAGGCCAAAAAGCCCGTTCCGGTGTGGCTATCAACGGTTTTGAAGGTGGTCAGATGCCAATCTACCGCCGCCTTCCAAAGCGTGGTTTCACAAGCCTGAACAAGAAGGACTTCCAGGTTCTCAACCTCGGTCGCCTGCAAAAAGCGATCGACGACAAGAAACTGGACGCCAAGAAGCCTATTACTGTTGAGACCCTGGTGGAAGCCGGTGTTGTTGGCAAGGTTATCGACGGCGTACGTCTGCTGGCCAAAGGTGAGCTGAAAGCCAAAGTTGACATCACTGTGACTGGCGCATCCAAAGGTGCGGTAGAAGCAGTTGAGAAGGCTGGCGGCAAGGTTACCGTCGCTTAAGCTAAGCAAAAGCGAAGGCCGAGATATAAGAACAGATCAAGGGGCTTGGAGTATTTATGGCATCCGCTGCGGAACAATTAGCGTCCAATATTAGTTTTGCTTCCATCGGCAAAGCCGAAGAGCTGAAAAAACGAATTTGGTTCGCGCTTGGTGCACTCATTGTGTACCGCCTGTGTAGTTACATCCCCCTTCCAGGGTTGGATGCAGAAGCAGTAGCAAATATGTTCGCGCAGATGGGTAGCGGCATGCTGGATATGGTGAATACCTTCTCCGGCGGCGCACTCCAACGCACCTCGATCATCATGTTGGGCATCATGCCCTATATCTCGGCCTCCATTATCATGCAGCTCCTCACCACCATGAGCCCGACACTGGCTCAGTGGAAAAAAGAGGGCGAAACCGGTCGCCGGAAAATCAACCAATACACTCGCTACGGTACTGTTCTCCTGACGGTAGTGCAGGGCTATGCGATCGCCACTGGTCTTGAAAGCCAGCCAGGCGTTGTGGTTGACCCGGGCCTCTTCTTCCGCATGACAACGGTTATTACCCTTGTCGGCGGCACCATGTTCCTGATGTGGCTTGGCGAGCAGATCACCCAGCGCGGCATCGGTAATGGTATTTCCCTGATTATTTTCGCAGGTATCGTGGCGAACCTGCCGTCGACACTGGCCCAGGCGTTCGAACTGAACCGCACCGGCGCCATGTCTGTTGGCATCCTGCTGGCGCTTCTGATCGGCGCCGCCGCCCTTATCTGGTTCATCGTCCTGTGTGAACGCGCCCAGCGCCGGGTTATTATCCAATACCCAAAACGGCAGCAGGGCAACCGCATGTTCCAGGGCGACAAGTCGCACCTGCCCATGAAGCTCAATGTGGCTGGTGTGATCCCGCCGATCTTCGCGTCATCGCTGCTCCTTATGCCTCTGACCGTTGCCAACCTGTATCAGGCTGGTGGCCCGGAATGGCTGAGCACCGTGACTGCGATCCTCGGCCCAGGCAAGCCGCTCTATATCGCGCTTTATGTAGCCCTGATTGTATTCTTCTGCTTCTTCTACACGGCTATTCAGTTCAACCCTGAAGACACCGCCGATAACCTGAAGAAGCACGGTGGCTTCGTCCCGGGCATCCGTCCAGGCAAGCGCACTGCCGAATATCTTGATTATGTCCTGACCCGCCTGACGGTGATTGGCTCAGCCTATCTCTCGGTCGTGTGTGTGATCCCTGAAGTGCTGATCAGCCAGGCAGCTGTTCCATTTTACCTTGGTGGTACCAGCCTCCTGATCGTGGTGAATGTGACCATGGATACTGTAAGCCAGATCCATTCCCACCTGATGGCACAGCAGTATGAAGGACTTCTGAAGAAGACACGCCTGAAAGGGGGGCGCCGGTGATTATCATTCTGTTCGGCCCTCCGGGTGCGGGTAAAGGCACGCAGGCACAACGGATCGAAAAGTCTCGTGGTCTGGTGCAACTCTCCACCGGTGACATGCTGCGCGCAGCTGTTGCCGCTGGTACTGAAATGGGCAAGGCCGCCAAAGCTGCGATGGACAGCGGCAGCCTTGTAACCGACGAGATCGTAATCGGCATCATCCGCGACCGGATCCAGGAAGCCGATTGTAAGAATGGTTTCATCCTGGACGGCTTCCCGCGCACTGTAGCGCAGGCCGAAGCCCTTGATGAGATGCTGGCAGACCAGGGTCTGACCCTTGACGCCGTTATCGAGATGAAAGTCGATGACGAAGCGCTTGTGGACCGGGTCTGCGGACGTTATACCTGCGCCAAGTGCGGCGCCGGCTATCATGACACGAACCTGAAGCCAAAGGTTGAAGGTGTGTGTGATGAGTGTGGTTCTACGGAATTCACCCGTCGTAAGGATGACAATCCAGAGACGTTTGGAAGCCGTTTGAAAGCTTATTACGCAGATACGGCACCAGTGTTGCCATATTATGCGGATAAGGGGACTTTGCAGCAAGTTGATGGCATGGCTGCCATTGACGAAGTTGCTGCACAAATTGACGCGGTTTTGTCCGCGTAGAAAAACTGTCACTTGACGGTTGACGAACGGGGGTTAGTTCATATAATCCCCGGCTTCAACACGTCTTGTGATTCGTAATGTTTAGACGTGAACTTGTTTATTAGGAGAAACGGTCGTGGCGCGTATTGCTGGCGTTAACATTCCGACCAACAAGCGAGTAGAAATCGCTTTGACCTACATTCACGGTATTGGCCGCACCAAGGCCACGGAAATCTGCGAAAAGCTCGGTTTCCCCCGTGAGCGTCGTGTGTCGGAACTGACGGATGCTGAAGTTATTCAGATCCGTGAAATGATCGATGCTGATTTCACTGTTGAGGGTGACCTCCGCCGTGAAGTTGCGATGAATATCAAACGGTTGATGGACCTCAAGTCTTATCGTGGTCTCCGTCACCGTGCAAAACTGCCGACACGCGGTCAGCGCACGAGCACGAACGCTCGTACTCGTAAGGGTAAAGCTGTTCCGATTGCCGGTAAGAAGAAGTAATCTGGGTATCCGCTGTTTAGGACTCCCCCTTAATTAAGGGTCTGCTAGAGATGGCTAAAGACACTGGGCGCGTTAAGCGCCGTGAGCGTAAGAACATCACCAATGGTGTTGCTCACGTAAATGCATCGTTCAACAACACGATGGTTACAATCACAGACGTACAGGGTAACGCAATTTCCTGGTCGTCTGCAGGTATGATGGGTTTCAAAGGTTCTCGTAAATCGACGCCTTACGCTGCACAGGTTGCTGCCGAAGACGCTGGTAAGAAAGCCCAGGAACATGGCGTTAAATCATTGGAAGTGGAAGTGAAGGGTCCTGGCGCTGGTCGCGAGTCCGCTCTGCGCGCGCTTCAGGCTATTGGCTTCGTTATCACGAGCATTCGTGACGTAACGCCAATTCCACACAATGGTTGCCGTCCACCCAAACGCCGCCGCGTATAACGCACACGAGTTTCGGGTAAAGAGTATTGGCGCGAATCCTTTGGCGCTGAATTTGTAATAACAGCGTCATTCAAAAAGAGGGTTACACCGTGATCCAGAAAAACTGGCAGGAACTGATTAAACCAAATGGCGTTACGATTGAGCCGGGTGCAGACCCACTCCGTAAAGCCAAAATCGTTGTAGAGCCGCTTGAGCGGGGCTATGGCATGACGCTGGGCAATGGCCTGCGTCGTGTACTGCTGTCGTCCCTTCAGGGCGGTGCTGTTACAGCGATCCAGATTGAGGGCGTTCTGCACGAGTTCTCTTCCGTACCTGGCGTACGCGAAGACGTGACGGACATCGTTCTCAACATCAAACAGCTTCCCGTTCGCGTGCTGTGCGACGGCTCCAAGCGCCTGCACCTGACCGCAAGCGGTCCTGGTGAGGTGAAAGCCGACGCCATCAGCGAAGTAGCTGACGTTGAGATCCTGGATAAAGACCTTGTTCTGTGCCACCTCGATGAAGGTGCCACGCTGAACATGGAACTGACTGTTGCTTCGGGCAAAGGCTACGTGCCTGCAGACCGTAACCGTCCGGAAGATGCGCCAATCGGCCTTATTCCTGTGGATGCGCTCTACAGCCCAGTGAAGAAAGTAAGCTACAAGGTTGAGAACACCCGTGAGGGCCAGGTTCTTGACTATGACAAACTGACGATGGAAGTTGAAACTGACGGCACGGTAACGCCTGAAGATGCGCTGGCATTCGCTGCCCGCATCCTGCAGGACCAGCTGGCTGTTTTCGTCAACTTCGACGAGCCAGAAGAAGCCACCAAGCAGGAAGAAGACGAAGAACCAGCGTTCAACCGTCAGCTTCTTCGCAAAGTGGACGAACTGGAACTCAGCGTTCGTTCGGCAAACTGCCTCAAGAACGACAACATCGTATACATTGGCGACCTGGTTCAGAAAACCGAAGCAGAAATGCTCCGCACGCCGAACTTCGGTCGCAAATCGCTCAACGAAATCAAGGAAGTTCTTGCCTCCATGGGCCTGCGCCTCGGCATGGAACTCCCAGCTTGGCCGCCTGAGAACATCGAAGAGCTCGCCAAGAAACTTGAGCAAGAATACTAAGCCGCGAATTGAAAGCCTCTCTGCCGAGGGGCTTTCTTCTCGTTTTTAAAACCTCCCGCAAAGTGAAAGCGGGACACCTGCCGGTACTGGGTAAATTGGTTACCAAAGGCCGGACAGGCAACAAGGAGTAAGACAATGCGTCACGGTAAATCTGGCCGCAAACTCAATCGGACCGCTAGCCACCGTAAGGCTATGTTCATGAACCTCAGCCAAGCGCTGATCAAGCACGAGCAAATCGTTACGACTCTGCCAAAGGCGAAAGACCTGGCACCGATCGTAGAAAAGCTCATCACGCTTGCGAAAAAGGGTGGCCTTTCCAACCGTCGTCTGGCGATTGCTCGCCTTCAGGACGAAACGCTCGTGTCGAAAATGTTCGACGAGCTGGCTGACCGTTACAAAGAGCGTGCTGGTGGTTACACCCGCGTTCTCAAAGCTGGTTACCGTCACGGCGACAACGCGCCGATGGCAGTGATCGAGCTGGTTGACCGCAACGAAGATGCCAAAGGCCAGGACAGCGGCCCTACCGCTGAAATGGAAGAGGCAGCTGACGACGCGGCATAAGCCAACCGTCACCTGACGATTTAGAGAAGGGCGTCCCACACCGGGGCGCCCTTTTTCTTTGCAATGCGGGCATGCTTGATTGAGGGAACCCAGCCCCCTGATGTCACAGGTTAGGTGAGGGGCGGTAACCGTTCAGCTAGCGTTCAGGTTTCAAAAGCTAAACCGGCTCACGGTTGACTGAATGGTCAATATTAATAAACCAAGACACGACGACAGATGGGGGACATAATGTCAGACATAGAATTAGACGACACAATAGTAGGCGGCGAGGGCGACGATACAATTTCTGGCGGCCAAGGTGGCGACATCATCAATGCCGGTGCAGGAGATGATCTTGTGATCGGTGACATCGGGCGGGACCTCATCCGTGGCGGTGACGGCGCCGATATCCTGGTGGGTGGTCAGTATGCCGCAGCAGACGACAGCTCTGGTGGTCGCATGACCGAAGATACAGGCGAGGATATTCTCTATCTGGTACGCCCTGCGCCGGAAGGCCTTGCGGAGACGCTTTTTGGCGGTGCAGGCGCAGACGTGATCGTCGGCGGCAACTGGTTTGACCGCGATGACGACGGTGTCGTTGACTATGAGGAAATCGATGCGGGCAGCGCGAGCCTTGAGTACCAGCCTGGCTATGCCAACCAGCTTTGGGGTGGCGCAGGCAATGATACCATCTATGGCGCAAACGGGTTTGATACCATGGGCGGCGGCGACGGTGACGATGTGCTGAGCGGCTTCGGCGGTGTGGATGTCATCTATGGCGGTGTCGGCAATGACCTGATCTTCGGCGGCGACGGGGACCCGGAATATTTCCATCAGTTCGATGGCCTGGGCTCAACCCGGGTGGAAACGCTTTATGGCGGTCAGGGCAACGACACGCTGTGGGGTGAAGGTGGGGTCGACATGCTGTTTGGCGGCACCGGCAATGACCTGCTTCATGGCGGCGATGGTAATGACACCCTGAATGGTGGCGACGGGGATGACAGGGTCTATGGCGGCAAAGGCGATGATGTTCTGACCACCGGCGCCGGCAATGACATCGTCCATTTTAGCTTCGATGGCAGCCGCGACATCGTCACAGACTTCGATCTGGACAATGACATCATCTATTTGGGCAGCTCGACCTATTGGGAAACGTTCAATGACGCCATTTCAAATGCTGCCGCTGCGGAAGTTGACGGGCAACAAGGTCTGCTGATTCAAACTGGCGAGGGCACATTGTTCCTTGCAGGGGTGAGCGCTACTGACATGCATGCGATCCAGACCGGCTACTATCTGGACGACTAACCCTGAGCGGCGCTATGGCAAGTGAACGCGGGAAGGGCGGCCATAGGGTCGCCCTTTTTCCTATACACCAACCAGATATCGGCTGCGATGCCCGAGGAGCTTGCGGCAGGAAACCAGCCCAAGGGTGCAGGCAAGGGCGGTCACGGTGGTCAGCAGGACATAGCCCACCCAGTTGACGACCAGGATATCCGCCAGGGCGGCTTGCTGTTGCAGCACAAGGGACAGCGCCTTCAGCGCGTAGCCATGGACAAAATAAATGCCGAAACTGTAGGTGCCCAGAAGTTCAATCGGCTTGAACGACAGCCCTTCGGGCAGTATGCCCAGCGCCGTGAGAACAAGCGCCCCAGACAGTAGCTTCCAGGCGAAGGCCCAGTGTAAGTTGGGCAGTGTTCCAGTTAGCAGGAAGGCAAAAGTGATGCATGTCAGCGCCGTAAGGGACAGCCAGTGCTTGCGAATAAGGGGAGCAAGCAGGTCATAGTGCCGCCGCATGGCCATGCCCGCAATATAGGCAGGCAGCATATACAGGGCCTTCGAGGCCGGCGCCGCAGCCAGGCCCAGTCCGGTCACCAGCTGAAGGCCGTCCCGGCTCATCACCATGGACCACAGGATCAGCGGTATAAGCAGCCAATAGAGAATCCCCCGTTGCTCCAGCGCGATCAAACCAGGACCAATCAGATAGACCAGCGCGATTGCTGGGATAAACCAGAAATGTGCCATATGGCTTCCGGTCAGCAACATGATCGCGGCCTGTTTCATGGGCCCAAGATCTGTAAGGGCAGCCGGTATATTCTCTGGATACAGGGTCAGTGTCAGCGCCAGTGCCGGCACTGAGCAGATCAGATAGGGGATGATAACGTTCCTGAGCTTGCTTTTGAAATAGGATGCCGGTGTATGGCGCGGGGCAAGGTGCAGGAACAGGAAGCCCGCGATAAAGATGAACCAAAGGGAACTTTCTCGGATGAAAGCCTGGCTGATGTGGGCGATAGAAGATCCCTCGGGCCATATCAGCAAGCTATTGGCATGGGTCGCGACGATGAAAAGGATCGACAGGCCCCGAAACCAATGCACGTTTTGAAAGAAACCCTGGCTCGCGGCTCCTTGTCCAACAATCCCCATTCTGACTTCCCTGATATTGCCCCCGGTGCCGGATGCTACATGATCCCAGGCGCACGGCCAAGTGCAGGTTGACCTTTTTTCCCGCGCCAAATCACGCTAGCGTGCCTCTATGAGCGAAGGAGCTTTCCCATGAGTGACGATGTCATCCTCAAGCAGTCTCATCTGGTCTACAGCAACCCCTATCTGGGGGTGGAGGACCGTACATACAGCCACAAGGGACGCGAGTACCGCTATGTGGTGACCAGGCAGCCAGAGTTCTCGGTCGTCGGGGCCGTCACCACAGACGGAAAAATCCTGATCGTACGCCAGTTCAGGCCCGGCCCGGGGCATTATACCTATGACCTGCCAGCCGGCATGATCGACCCTGGCGACACGCCGTTAGAGACCGCACGCAAGGAGCTGCTGGAGGAAACTGGCTACGCGGGGCGGATGGAGACTGTGACCACGGCATACCTGACGGCCTATTCAACTGCGCGCAAGCACATCTTCCTGGCATTTGACTGCGAAAAGGTCGCGGAGCCCGAAGAAGACCCGGGCGTTGTGGCCGAGGCCATGTGCATCAGCCAGGATGCGTTCGCGCGGCTAATGAAGTCGGGTGAACTGCTGGACCTTGACGTGGCATTGGTCCTCGCAAATCGCTTGGGCATCCCTTTCTGACCGGCACGTGAGCCCCTTTTGGCGCCTGCAGGGCAGGCTGTGGTCACCTAGAAAAAGTTTTTGCGAATAATATTAAGAATGACTTGCAATTAGAATGAAACGCTCCTAGGTTCTGGCGCATCGCCTCAGGCGGAAAATTAAAAAAAACGCACAGATTTGATAGGAACCATCCAATGACTTTTAAGCTGATTTCAGCGAGCGCGCTGGCAGCCCTGGTGGCATGCTCGGGCGCGGCGCAAGCCGACGAAAACCTGCTCGGGCACGTCAAGGGCGCCGAGGTGCTGCCCAAGGGCGCGAGCGACCTTTATGCCAAGCTCAACTGGCGGTCCGACAAGGGGCAGGGCAACTATGACGCGGTCGATTATGAAATGGAATATGAGTATGGCGTTTCAGATCGCTTTCAGTTCGGCACCGCGCTCAAGGCCCGTTCTGTCAACACGGAAGGCCTGATCATTGACGGCTACCTGCCGCTTGAAGGCAATTTTGGCCCGAAGCTGGCCGGCGTGCAGGTGACAGGCAAATATATGTTCCTGAGCCCGGCACTGGATGATTTCGGCCTGGCGAGCTATGTGGCGCTGGACTATGACTGGGTGGACCCGCACTCCGGCCAGGACAAGAACACCCTGAGCCTGGAGCTTGAAGTCATCGGCCAGAAGTATTTCATGGAAGGCCAGCTTGTCTGGATGGGTAACCTTTCGGTTGAAGGCACTTATTCCGACCGCGGCGCGATTGAAGGCCTGCCTGCAGATTTCGAGTGGCCGACGGACCCGGAAATGGAACTTGAAATCACGGCTGGCACGGGCCTCTCATACCGCTTTGCCCCCAACTGGTACATCGGCGCCGAGCTTGAGTATCAGACCGAGTTCGAAACCGAAGTTGGCCAGGAACGCTACAGCTGGTTCGGTGGCCCATCCCTCCACTATGGTGGTCAGAAATTCTGGGCGACCCTCACTTACCTGCCGCAAATCTCCGGCGGCGGCGAAACCTATGAAGGTCAAGCTGACGGCCTGCACCTGATTGAGAAGACGAAGAGCGAGCTTCTGTTCAAGATCGGCTTCAACTTCTAATCAGGCCAAAGGAGCAATCACATGAGCAGACATATCGGTTTGTTGATGGCGTTGCCGGTCCTTGGGATCAGCCAGTCGGTTTATGCGAAAGACTATCTGTCGGTCGCACAAGCGCAGGCTGCGCTGTTCCCCGGTGCGGAAACGTTTGAGCCCCACCACCTGACGCTTTCGAAAGACCAGCGCAAGGCGATCAAGAAGCTTTCGGGCGTTCGCCAGCGCTGGGACGAACAGAAGGTCTGGCGGGCGACAGCCGGCGGCCAGATGCTGGGGTGGTTCATCGTTGATGAGGTGGTCGGCAAGCATGAGTTCATCACCTATGCCGCCGCCATATCGGCAGACGGCCATGTGCTGGGCGTTGAGGTGATGAGCTACCGCGAAACCCACGGCGCCCAGATCATGGAAGCCGATTGGCGGGCGAATCTGGTGGGCAAAAGCCTGGATGATGAATTCAAGCTTGGTGGTGACGTGCCCAATATCTCGGGCGCGACACTGTCCTGCCGCAACGTGACAGACGGCGTGCACCGCCTGCTGGCGCTTGTGGACGTCATGCTGGGCGATGGCTGAGCTTACACGCACAAAGCCCCTTCTCGGGACGTTCGTCGAGATCACGGCGATGGGTGAAGACGCGCGGGCGACGGCGGCTGTGTCAAAGGCCTTCGACGCCGTTCAGGCCATCCACGACAGTCTCAGCTTCCAGTCGCCTGACAGTGACCTGACAAAACTCAACCTGGCGGGCGGGGCATGGGTCACCGTGCCCCATCATGCCCGCCGGGTTATCCGCCTGGCCCGCGCCATGACACGGGCCTCTGGCGGCCTGTTTAACGCCACTGTGGGCGGACGAATGGTCAGGTTGGGCGTCTTGCCGGACCATGGCTTTACGGGAATGGCGCCAAGCGGCACGGCGGATGATATTGAAATCAAGGGCGATCAGGTGCGCCTCAAGGGCGGTATCCTGCTCACGCTCGACGGCATCGCCAAGGGCTATGCGGTTGACCGCGCTGTGGCTGTGCTGAAGCAGCACGGCGCTGAAGGCGGCATCGTCAACGCGGGCGGGGACCTGCGCGTGTTCGGCACTGCCCAAGCCCCCATTATCCTGCGCCAGTCTGATGGCAGCTTCACACCCGTCGGTATGTTGGCGGACGGCGCTGTGGCCAGTTCGGGCGGGCAGGAGGCGGATGATGAAAGGTTTCCAGGGCGCATCGTGGGGCAGGGCAGCGCCAGCGGCGAAGCTGTCTCCGTGATGGCGGCCCAGGCCTGGCGGGCGGACGCGCTGACGAAAGTAGCCTCTCTTTCGGCTGGCGATGACGCCCGCGATCTGGTAGGACGCCTGGGCGGACAACTGATTGGGGGCGCATAAGCGCAATGAAAGGCTATCCGAAATCCTTTAAGCCCATGCTCTATGGGGTTTCACTCGTCACTCTGCTGACGGGTCTTTTGCTTGTGCCTACATTCCTCGACCTACGCCTTGAATGGGACGTGCCGTGGCGGCTTGATTTTGCCATGCGGCTGCTCGTTGTGGCGGGCCATGCGCTGGTGGCTTTCTGGCTTCTGATGCTGTTCGGTGCCACCTGGACGGTTCACATCCGCCACGGCTGGCGCATCCGCGAAAATCTGGTCTCCGGCTTCACGCTGGTGGGCGGCATGCTCTTGCTGGCGCTTTCGGGCGTTGGCATCTATTATTTCGGGGACGAAGACATGAGCCTCATCTCCAGCACGCTTCATACCGTCATCGGCATTATTGCGCCGCTTTTCCTTCTCTATCATATCAGTTTCGGCAAGATGCGGGCGCGGAACCACCGGTCTGCCACGCTGCTGCAGCGTAAAGGCTGAAACGGCCTTTCTTTGGCCAATTTTTGCCCCGATCTTACCGCGTAGAAAAGGCATCTCATCGCCTATGCCCTTGCGCATAGCCATGGGCTCCGCCATATAGAGGCAGGGACTTTGTCACCCGTGCCGTATCAGTGCAGGATTTGACCTGAAAACCGAAACGAGAGGTATGCTCATGAAGCGCGTTATCACAGCAATCGGATTATTGATCGCTGGCATCACAGCAAGCTTGGCGCCCGTCCAGGCGCAGGACGGGGACGTAGCCCGCATGGTCCCGCAGTCTGATATGCAGGTGAAGCTCTCCTACGCACCGATCGTTTCTGAAGCCGCGCCGGCCGTGGTGAACATCTACACCAAGAAAATCGTGCGCTCGCGCCGCTCTGCGCTGTTTGATGATCCGCTGTTCCAGCGCTTCTTCGGTGACCGCTTCAGCTTCGGCGCGCCGCAGGAACGGGTTCAGGGCTCGCTCGGGTCCGGCGTGATCGTGCGCCCGAACGGCGTGATTGTGACCAACAACCATGTGATCGAGGGCGCGGACGAAATCCAGGTGGTCCTCAGTGACCGGCGCGAATTCGACGCCAAGATCGTGCTGGCTGACCCGCGCACAGACCTTGCGATCCTCAAGATCGAGGCAGGTGATGAGCCGCTTTCAAGCCTGCGCCTCTCGGATTCCGACAATGTGCTGGTGGGGGACATCGTGCTCGCCATCGGCAACCCCTTCGGCGTGGGCCAGACCGTTACCGGCGGTATCGTTCCCGCCACAGCCCGCACGCAGCAGGGCATTTCAGATTTCGGCTTCTTCATCCAGACAGACGCTGCCGTGAACCCCGGTAACTCGGGCGGTGCGCTTGTGGGCATGGATGGGGAGCTCCTGGGCATCAACACGGCCATCTATAGCCGCACCGGTGCCTCGAACGGCATCGGCTTCGCCATCCCGGCCAATATGGTCAAGTCAGTCCTCAAGGCGGCCCTCAATGAAGGCCAGCTGACCCGCCCATGGCTAGGTGTCAGGGGCCAGAACGTGACCGGCGACCTGGCGGCAAGCCTTGGCCTTGACCGCGCGGGTGGCGTGCTGGTTGACGAAGTTTATGAAGGCGGCCCAGCTGCCAACGCGGGCATCATGCCGGGCGACGTGATCATGGCCATCGGCGGCAAGGAAGTCATCGACGAACCGGGCTTGAATTTCCGTATCGCCACGCTCGATAACGGCGCTGAGGTGCCGCTTGCTGTGCTGTCCGAAGGCTTTATCCAGCAACGCACAGCGACGCTGTCGCTGCCGCCTGAGGACCCAGAGCGCAATGTGACCAAGCTTGACGGCCGTCATCCCTTCCAGGGCGTGACCGTGGGTAACCTGTCGCCGCGTTTCAATGACGAACTGCAGATCGATCCATTCCTCAAGGGTGTGGTGGTGCTGAAGGTGGATGGCCGTACGCCGGCTGCACGCTTCCAGCTGCTGGTGCCAGGCGATATTCTGCTGAAGGTCAACAATGTGGACGTGACCCGCGTTGCGGACCTCGAAGCAGCGCTGCCGGAAGATGCGACCGAGTATCTCTACCAGATCCTGCGTCGCGGCCGGGTTCAGGAGTGCTTGCTTGCGGGCCAGGGCCGGTCCTACCGCTGCCGCGTGGTGCAGTAGGCATGTCGAACCTCTTTGAGCAAGCTGGTCTTGAGACGGGCGCGCCGCGCCCGCTCGCGGACCGGCTGCGCCCCAAGGCGCTCGAAGAGGTTGTCGGCCAATCCCACCTGTTGGGGGCGGACGGCGCCCTTGGCCGCATGGTCAAGTCGGGCCGTATCTCAAGCCTGATCCTTTGGGGGCCACCCGGTACGGGCAAAACCACCATCGCACGCTTGCTCGCGAACCACGCCGATCTGGCGTTTGAGCAGATATCAGCGATCTTCTCGGGCGTTGCGGACCTCAAGAAAGTGTTCGAAGCCGCCAAGGCGCGGCGCATGGGCGGGCGCGGCACGCTTCTGTTCGTGGACGAGATTCACCGCTTCAACCGGTCCCAGCAGGACGGTTTCCTGCCCTATGTGGAAGACGGCACCATCACGCTTATCGGCGCCACAACGGAAAACCCGTCGTTTGAAATTAATGGCGCGCTGCTTTCCCGTATGCAGGTGCTGGTGCTGAACCGGCACGATGATACGGCGCTTGATGAACTCTTGGACCGCGCGGAATCTGAAATGGACGCGCCGCTGCCGGTGGACGCTGACGCCCGCGTGGCGCTGAAGGCTATGGCGGATGGCGACGGGCGGTTCCTGCTCAATTGCGTGGAAACGCTCTATGACCTCGCGGCAGGCGAAACGCTGGGCCCGCAGGATTTGGCGAAGCTGCTGCAGAAGCGCGCGCCAAGCTATGACAAGGACCGCGATGGCCACTATAACCTGATTTCGGCGCTCCATAAGTCCCTGAGGGGCTCAGATGCCGATGCGGCGCTATACTGGACCGAACGCATGTTGACGGCGGGGGAGGACCCTCTTTATGTGATCCGCCGTCTTGTGCGCTTCGCCTCCGAAGACATCGGCCTCGCGGACCCGGAAGCCATCCATCAGGCGCTGGCGGCGAAAGACGCCTACGAGTTCCTCGGCAGCCCCGAAGGCGAAAGCCAGATCGCGCAGGCGGTGATTTACCTGGCCACAGCGCCCAAGTCGAACGCAGCCTACAAGGCGGAGAAAGCAGCCAAGAAGGCAGCCAGGGATCATGGCAACCTGATGCCGCCGTCGCATATTCTGAACGCGCCTACCAAGATGATGAAAGACATGGGCTACGGTGCCGGCTATGCCTACGACCACGACACAGCAGCGGGCGTTTCAGGGCAGGACTATTTCCCGGAGGACATGCCGCGGCAGGAGTTCTACCGTCCGGTAGAGCGTGGCTTTGAGCGCGAGATACAGAAACGGCAGGCCTATTTCGCCCGCATCCGTGCCGAGTATGCTGCCAAGGCCAAGCCCGACGCGGAAAACGATTAAGCCTATTCCTTGATCACGCGGCGGGTCTCGTCCGTCAGCTCAGCGCTGGGGCCAACGCCCTTGCCGTCATCGGCATGAAACGCCTCAAGCGCCCAATCCTTCAGGTCAAACACTTCACCGCCTGCCATGATGGGTTTGGCAGTGGCGCTTTCAAGGCCCGCCATGATGCGGGATTCGCATTTGCCCCGCGCGCCGCCCACTGACCAGTCAATGCCGCTTCCTTCACCGCACACAGGCCACATGTCGTAGCCGTCCCCGCGTGACCCGGTATAGCCATTGGTGACGACACGGACCGGGGTATCGGGGCCAACAGGGGCGCCGCCTGTGGTCATTTCATGAACGGTGGCGGAACCCCGCGTGCCGCCGAAGCTGTAGCGCACGTTCACGCCGCTGAGGTGCGGCCAGCGTCCTTCGCCCGGTGCGCCCAGGCCGTTTTCAAGCGCAGCCTTGAGTTCCGTGCCGGTCATGCAGAGCGCCACCAGCGGCAGCGAGAAGGGGAACAGTTCCTCAACCTCGCGCCGCTTCAGGTCAAAGTTCGCAGGCAGGTCATAATTCAGCCTCAGGCCGCCTGCCGCCAACAGGCCTACGGTGGGGGAAGTGGCATCGCACCGGTCAAACGTGGGGATATCCGTTGCGACCATCTGGTCCGCCAGCCAATTGCCGATGGCGGTCTCCTGTTCCCGGTTGCTGTTTTCTTCCAGCTGCCAGACAAGCTGTGTCCGCCCCATGCCGTCAGACAGGCAGCCGTCCCCCAGGCCCTTCTTGGCGCAGAAGGCAGTTTCATGCTCAGCCATCTTCATGTCGACAAACGCCTGAACGGTCGGGTCTTTCTCAGGCGTGTTGCCCCTCAGCTCATAGACCGTGCGCTCAGAAGTGGCGAAGCCGCCATCAGCCTTGCGCGTGATGGTAAGCGAGCCCACGTCGCGGGCATCTGCCGTTTGCTTGTAGATGAATCGGC
>JBNKYQ010000036.1:0-15472 GCA_050300975.1 Kordiimonas sp. | reverse complement strand
GGCGGCAATCTCTTTGATCCTGTCATTCAATGTGCCGTCAGAGCCAGAGCCCGGCAACGAGGTGGTGTGGGGCAAGGTGCCCGCAGCACTACCCGCTGAATGATCGGGCAGGGGGCTGACTAGGCCTTGAACAAGGCGCCCGCTTCTGCCACTGTTTGATCATCACAAACTGCAGAGACTTTTATGTCCCGTTGATTTTTGGTGGTGATGCGTCACCACCCTCAAACTGAAACGCCACCTCATTGTGCCAATTCCTTTGGCGCAGGCCTTTCGGTTTTCTTCTTCAAAAATTGACACACTATTTAGTGCCCGGCGTCAGGCTGGGCAGGGATATAAAAGCAATGATCAGACAATATCGCACCGAAGATTTGGAACCGGTGCTTGACGTATGGTACCGCGCAAACAAGCTGGCGCACCCGTTTCTGGATGAAGAAACCCTCGCGAAGGTCAGGACCATGGTCCGGGACCTGTATCTGCCCAACACGGAAACCTGGGTGTATGTGCAGGATGGGAGGGTGATTGGTTTCATCGGTCTCATCACCAAAGATCCGACTGATGTGGAAGTGGGGGCCATTTTCCTTGACCCCGACCACATTGGAAAGGGCTACGGCAGGGCATTGATGGACCATGCTGTTTGCCTTTATGGCGACCTGAAGCTGGATGTTTTCAAGGAAAACCATATCGGGCGCCGCTTTTATGCGCGCTATGGCTTCAGGGAAGTCGGCGAATACCGGTTCGACATGACCGGGGACATCGTGTTGAAGCTTACCTATCAGCACAGCTGAATGATCCGGCGGTGGCATGGCTGCCGCCGGATTAGGTGTTTGCGCATCAGCCGGTCTCTGTTGTATGACCAAGTCAGGCCAGCGCTTCCCTCGTGGGAGTTGGCGTGTTTGGGCGGCGATCAAGGATTTGTATGGCGCATAACATCACTAAGTACCGGCAGGCAGAGCGCGACAGCTTTCTGGCAAAAGAGGGCTGGGGCGACGCCCATGTTGACCCGCTGACCCCCGATGCATCCTTCCGAAGCTACGCGCGCCTCAGTCGGAACGGTGACGGCTGCATGCTGATGGATGCGCCACCAGAGCATGAAAACCTCAAGGCCTACCTGGATATAACCGCGCACCTGCGCAGCCTTGGCCTGCGTGTGGCTGAAACCCTGGGGCACGACCTTGGGATGGGTTTCGCCCTGATCGAAGATATGGGCGATGACACCTTCACCCGGCTTCTGGACGCGGGACACGCAGCTGAACCACTTTATCTGCTGGCAACCAAGGTGCTCAAGGCCCTGCATGGCCAGCCGAAGGCGCTCGATATCGACCTGCCGCCCTATGACATGGCGACGCTGCTGCGTGAAGCGGAACTATTTGTCGACTGGTTCGTGCCAGCCTTCCGGGGCAGCACGCCAACGGACATGGAGAAAGCACGTTATATGGCCGCCTGGCGGGAGGCACTGGCGGACGTTGCTGAAGCCCGGACAGCGCTCGTGCTGCGCGACTATCACGTGGACAACCTGATGATCACCGGTGGCCTTGAAGATGTCCGCCACTGTGGCCTATTGGATTATCAGGACGCCCTTCTGGGCGCGCCTGCCTATGACCTTGTATCGCTGGTGGAGGACGCCCGCCGCGACGTGCCCGATGACCTGCGCGCCAACGTGATGACGCTCTATACGGACGGCATGACAAGCTCTGACGTGGCAGCGCTTGAGCGCGATATGGCGCTTCTAGGCGCCCAGCGCCACGCCAAGGTTGCGGGGATTTTTGTCAGGCTCAGCAAACGCGACGGGAAACCCATCTATCTTGGGCATATCCCCCGGGTTCTCAGGCTGCTGTCAAAGGCGCTGGAGGCGGGCGAGCTGGCAGGGGTACGGGAAAGCATCGAAGCCATGGTTCCAGGTTACCGGGCGGCTAGATTTTAAAGTCGCGCACCGCTTGCCAGAACAGGTCCTCATAATGGCGCACCATAGTTTTCACTGAAAACTCTTTCTTGGCTTTCAGCTGGTTTGCGGCGCCGATCTTGAGGCCTGCCTCCCGCCGTTCCAGCATGGCGGAGAGGGATTGGGCCAGGCCCCGGCTATCCCGCCCCTTGATGAAGGGCTGGTTTTCTTCACACACCATCTGCCGGATGTCACCCACATCCGTGCTGACGATCGGCAGCCCGCAGGCCATGGCCTCAATCACCGACAGGGGCATTTGTTCCGTATCTGACGACAGCGCGAAAATCTCGAATGCCGGAATGATGTTTTCCGGGGTGTCGAGCGGGCCTGTGAAGACGACGCGCTCGCTGATGCCCAGCTTTTCCGCGTGTTCCTTCAGGGCCGCTTCTTCGCCGCCGCCGCCGACAATAACCAGCTTCGCATCCCTATAAAGCCCTGCAACCTGGCTGAAGGTATTGATCAGCCGGATCAGGTTTTTCTCCGGGCGAAGGCCCGCGACGGTGCCGATGATGCGGTCCTTGGCCGAGAGGTCCAATTTTTTCATCAGGGCCGGGTCCGCCGGGCATATGAAGCGGTTGATATCAATGCCGTTCGGGATGTAATGCAGCTTCGCGGGCTTGATGCCCCAGCTGTCCCGGGCGATCTTCTCCAAGGCATGCGACGGCACAACAACCCCAGCGCACCCCTTGTAGGCGAAAGACCGGATCATGCGCCGCCTGGGAAGCTCCCTGTTTTGTTCCTCTTTGCCGAAACCGTCCTGGATGTGGATGGTGGGGCAAATCCGGGCAAAGCGGTTGGCCAATGCCCATTCGACGGCCCCCCAATTATAGGTGATCAGAAGGTCCGGGTCATACTGGACCAACAGGCGCCGGCACGTTCTGATGGAACTGATCATGCCGGCCTTCTGGACGGCGGGCGGCATCACGGGCATGGGGCCGATGTCCTTGATCAGCGACATGGCATCATAGCAGCCGTCCATCGCAAACACGGAATGCGTGAAATTACCTGTCTTGGCGTTGATCTGGCTGACTACACGGCGCTGTGCGCCCCCAACCTCAAAGGATGGGAAAACATGTAGGATTCGAAAAGGGTTATTCAATCCAATGCTCCTGCGCATGCCCTCTTCAGGGGTACCGCCGAAGAGGGGGGGCGTCAAGGCAATACAACCCTTTTCTAGTGGCTCATGAAGACCGGAAGCGGGCTTTTTGCAGTGATATATTTGGTCACACCGCCCAGAACCATTTCCCGCCAGCGGGAATGCGAATAGGCCCCAAGGATAATCGTGTCCGCGCCAATGCTGCCCGCAGTCTCCAGAAGGCATTCGCCCACCGACTGGTCGCTGGCTTCAATGCGTTTTGTGTCTGCCTCAACCGCGTGCTCGGACAAGTAATGGGCAATCGCATCGGCGCAGGGGCGGTCTTCGCCGATGTCGCCAACCTGCACGATCGTCACCTTGTCTGCGGTTGTCAGCATCGGCAGGGCACCAGCGACAGCGCGGGCCCCTTCCGTTCTGCCGTTCCAGGCGATCATAAGGTGCTTGCCCACCGTGCCGCCAAAGCCCTCCGGTACCATCAGGACCGACCGACCGGAGCGGAAGATAAGATCATGGAAGATATCTTCGCTATCGGGGCATTTGCTGTCTGGCTGCAGGCACAGGGCGATATCCGCCGTGCGGGCGCGGCGGCCGACATGGTCGCTGACCTCGCCTGTCATTACTGTCCAGCTTGCCTTGGCGCTATCGCCGTGGCCATTCAGCCCATGCTTGTCCATAACAGCGCGAAATTCCGTCTCTGCCTCATCCGCGTGGCGCTTGCCTTGTTTGTCGGCGTTATCGCACAGGGTCTGGATCATGTCGGCGGTCAGGCCTTCGCCCATGAAGGGAATGGCCGAACGGGGATCAGGCCGGATAAAGAGGCCTGTCAGGCTGGACTGAAACTGAAGGGCCAGGCCGCTGGCTACCTGAAAAAGGGGAGCAGCCTTGATGTGAGCAGTGAGGGGTAGAAGGATCGACTTCATCTGGGTGGTCTCCGTTCGCTTTTTTCAAACTCAATGCTTGGCCTGAAGTTTCATTTCTGTCTTTGATGCTAGTCAAAGCTGGTTCATCATGCGTTCACCGCCATGATTTTAAAAGTATACTCTATGAAACGTGTAATTTGTATTCTGCTCTTTTTTGGTGCCGCGTCAGCCGGGCTGCTGACACTTCCCGTCCCGCCTGGGGGCGGGGTTTTGGGCGCTTTTGCCATGGATGAACATGACGATGTCTTGCAGGCGATCAAGCGCGGCGAGCTGATGTCCTATGCCAAGATCAAGCGGATTGCGGAATCAAAACTGCAGGGTGTTGTGGTGGGGCAGAAGCTGAGGCGCACGAATCGGGGGTGGCAGTATGACCTCAGGATCCGGCGCAAGGATGGTAAGGTCTTGGTGGCGATTGTCGATGCACGCACCGGTGAAATAGTCGCAACACGTTAAGCGGGGAGAAAAAAGAATGCGTATTCTTGTAGTGGAAGACGATCAGGCGCTCGCGGACCAGATGAGGTCCAGCCTTATTGACACTGGTTATTCGGTCGACCATGCCGCGGACGGTGAAGATGGCCATTTCCTGGGCGACACGGAACCCTATGACGCCGTGATCCTTGACCTGGGCCTGCCGATCATGGACGGCACCAGCGTCCTGAAGAAATGGCGGTCGGCGGGCCGGGCCATGCCCGTGCTGATCCTGACCGCCCGCGACGGCTGGACCGAAAAGGTCGAAGGCCTTGACGCTGGCGCTGACGATTATCTGACCAAGCCGTTCATCATGGAAGAGCTGCTCGCCCGCTTGCGCGCGCTGATCCGCCGGTCCGCGGGACAAACAAGCCCACAGCTTGAATGCGGCCCGGTGATCCTGGATACCCGGAACGGCCGGGTGTCGGTTTCGGGCAGCGCCATCAAGCTGACCGCGCAGGAATTCAAGCTTCTGAGCTATCTGATGCACCATGAGGGCAAGGTGGTTTCCCGCACGGAACTGACGGAACACATCTATGACCAGGATTTCGACCGGGATTCGAATACCATCGAAGTGTTCGTCAATCGGGTGCGGAAGAAGCTGGATGTACCGCTTATCCACACGGTGCGCGGGCTTGGCTACCGCTTGGAATGGGTTGAGGAATAGGCGTGAACAAAGAGGGCGCAGTACAGGAAGAGGCCAAGCCCGTGCCCCAGGGGCGCGTGCGGCATTTCCTGCGCACGCTGACCGGGCGCCTGCTTTTGTCCGCCCTTTTGTGGTCGGGCGCGGCGCTCGTGATTGGCGGCATGCTGCTGTCCTACGCCTTCCGAAGCTATGTCCTGTCTGACGTCGACGAGAAGCTTGAGCTGCTCATCGATACTATGGTGGGCATCAGCGAAATTTCGCCCGAAGGCGTTTTGCGCTTCAACCAACCGCTTCTGGACCAGCGTTTCGCCGCGCCCTATTCGGGCTGGTACTGGCAGATTTCGGAAGCAGAAGAGGCGCCTTTCCGGTCCCGGTCGCTGTGGGACTATGAACTGAAGCCCGATCTGGCCGTGCGCACGTTTTCCCTGAAGCGCTATGAAGTCGAAGGCCCGGACGGGCAGACGCTTCGTGTGGCGGAACGCGATATCATCCTGCCGGAAGCAGACCGCATCTTCCGCTATCAGGTGGCAACGGACACGGCCGAGGTGGTTGATGCCATCCAGCGCTTCAACTGGCTGCTGATGAGCGCGTTGGGGCTGATCATGCTGACAGTATCGCTGGCGCTTGTGGTGCAGGTGGCATACGGCCTCAGGCCGCTCAGGAACCTCAGGCGCAAGCTTGTTGATGTGCGCAGTGGCGCCGCGTCGCGTATCGAAGGGGATTGGCCGGAAGACCTGAAGCCCCTGGCGCAGGAAGTGAACGCCCTGATCGACCAGAACGAAAAGCTGGTGTCGCGCGCCCGGACCCATGTGGGCAACCTGGCCCACGCGCTGAAGACCCCCCTGAGCGTGATCAAGAATGAGGTGGAAGGCGACACGGATGAAAAAGCCCAGGCCATTGCCGTGCAGGTGCGCCATATCCGCGAGCATATCGATCATCACCTGAAGCGCGCGCGCATCGCGGGCGGTGGCAGCGGGCAGGGCCTGCCTGTTCAGGATCGGGCGGAGAAGATCGCCCGCGCGATTGAGCGACTGAACCAGGACAAGGGGCTGACGGTGGATGTAACCATCGAGGCCGACCTGAAGTTCGACGGTGAGAAGGAAGATTTCGATGAGGTTGTCGGCAATATTGTCGATAACGCAGGTAAATGGGCCAAAGGCCACATTACCGTTAAGGCCCACAAATTGCCAACCGAACAACGCCGCGCTTACATGTTGTTCCGCGTGGAAGATGATGGCCCAGGCGTGGATGAGGCCGAAATGGAGGCCCTTTTCGAACGCGGTCGACGGCTGGACGAGCATGTCCCGGGCACGGGGCTTGGCCTCGCGATCGTCAGGGATATTGTCGAGCTTTATGGCGGCAGTGCGTCGCTTGAGAAGGCATCGCTTGGCGGTTTGGCGGTCGTTCTGAAACTTCCCGCCAAATAGGCGGTCCTAGTCTTCGGACCTAAGGGCCAGAAGCGACAGCCAGGCGGCGATCAGGGTCAGACCACCGAGCGGCGTGATCCAGTGGAAGACGCCAAGGCTGCCGGGCCCCATGATCACCCGTACATAAAGGCTGCCTGAAAACGCCAGGATACCTACTTGAAAAAGCCAGGCTGGAAGCATGATGCGCGCCGCGGCTGCCAGTTTGCCGCTGAGGGCAGCCAGGCCCAGGAGCGCCAGTGCATGAAATAGGTGGAACTGGGTTGCCATGGCGAACATGGCCTTGTCGGCTTCAGGCGTTGAAGCTGGCAGCGCATGGGCCCCTACGGCTGAAAGGCCGGTTGCCAGGGCGCCATTAAGGCCGGCTGCAATCAATATTTTGTGAGCGTTGGTCATTAAAAGTCCAGTGTTTTAGCGCTTTTCAAGGGTAACCGGCTGAATTTAAATCACTATTCCCCATCTCACGCAAGGGCCGCCCATCACGGCGTGTAAATAGATTTTTAATACTATTTGAAATAGAGTATTATGAATACCAATAGTTGTTTTGGGAGAAGTTTTTGCCTAAAATGACACTATAGCTTCAGGCCAAACGCATTGGGGATAGTCGCGTTAGGAACGCCTGAAGTAATTCGAGAGAAATGGCAGCGCTGACAAGTGCATGCCTGAAGACGTATCAGCAAGAATACGCGCAAAAAGACAGACGTGGGAGGAGTAGGAGTGTGGGAAGCTGCATGAGTTCATGTGACTTCATGTAAGTCGAGGAGAGGTATGTGCTGCAGGAAATCATCAATGTAGCAAATGTGGGTTTCGTGGTTATCGGTCCGAAGCTTGAGGTCCGGCTGTGGAACAAGTGGATGGTGCAAGCCACTGGCATCGATAGTGAAACCGCCTGTTATCAGCAGGCTGACAAACTGCTCCCCTCGATCTTCAATCCCCTTCTCATTGAAAAGGTTCGGAATGCCATCAGCATGGGAATTGCCACCAGCATTCCCCAGGCAGATGGTGATTTCACGCTGTCTTCCCAGCCTGTCGATATCACGGTCCAGCCCCTTGAAGCCCGCCATTATGTGCATTCCCTTCGACCGGTGCGCGAGGAAGTCGTGGATCAGCTGTGCCTGGTGCAAATTCGGACAAACCTGCCTGCCTTGCGGGCTGGCTATGCAGCCCACCTAGACCCAACGTCGGACGAAGCAGAGCGGGGGAAAAAGGCGGACGCGGAGCGGCTGAATTTCCTGGCGATGATCGGCCACCAGATCAGGACGCCTGTGAACGGCGTTCTGGGGGTCGCGGAACTTCTGCGCGATACCGAGCTGACGCCTGAGCAGCGAAAATATATCTCGCTTCTTCTGCGCGCGGGGCAATCGCTCCAGACCTTCGTCAATGAGCTGACGGACCTGTCCTACCTGGAAGCTGGCCGCGTGAAGCTTGAGGAAGAGGTGACCGACCTGCCACGGCTGCTGCAGGACGTCATGGGCATGTTTGAAACCACGGGGTCGCAGAAGGGCCTTCAGGCGGTGCTGGATGTGGCCCCCGACGTGCCCAGGCATGTCGTGGTGGATCACCAGAAGCTGCAGCAGGTTCTTGCTGTTCTCCTCAACAACGCGTTCAAATTCACCCACAAGGGCGGCGTCAGGCTGAAAGTGGCATACCAGTGTGGCGATGAGCGTCCTGAACTGTTGCTGGAGGTCTCGGATACCGGCGTTGGCATCCCCGACCACCGGATCGGCACACTGTTTGAGCCCAGTAAACCAAGCGTGGACAGTGGCCGCTTCTATAACCGTACAGGCCTTGGCCTGTTCCTGTGCCGGGGCCTGCTTGATCTTCTGGGTGGCACCGTCAAGGTTGAAAGCGCGCTTGAAAAAGGTACGACGTTCTCACTGGTTGTCCCGGTGAGCGAAGCCCATGATGCGGTGGCTGCCAGCAAGGGGCAGGGCACCAGGGTTGGTATGGGGCGTCGCCGCAGCAAGTGGCGTGTTCTGCTGGCGGAAGACAACCCTGTGAACCAGGAGCTTTTCCGTGCGCTTCTTGAGAAGGAAGGGCATCAGGTGACCATTGTGTCGAACGGGCAGGAGGCGGTGACTGCCGTGCAGGTCCAGAAGCCGTTCGACATTATCCTGATGGATATCGCCATGCCAGTGATGGATGGCCTGGAGGCCACGTCGCTAATTCGGTCCCTGTTGGGGCCAGCCGGCAAAACGCCGATTCTGGCCCTGACGGCCCATGCACTAAAGGGCGACCGGGAAGTGTTCCTGAATGCGGGGATGGACGGCTATCAAAGCAAGCCGGTAGAGCCTGAAAAGTTGGAGGAAGCGATGGCGCGTGCGATCGCTTCCCGTGAGGCTAACAGGTCATGGGCTGACCTTAGGGCACCAAAACGATCGGTACACCCAGCGAATGGGCCAATGAGTTGGCTACGCTTCCCAGGATCAAATCGGCCACGCGGGACCGACCGCGCCGACCAATAAACACCTGGGTGGCTTTTTCTTCCTTGGCCTGCTTCCGGACCACGTCCACAGGGTGGCCCCAGAAGAATTCGCTGCTGATCGCAACGCCTGAATCCTTATGCTTGTCGACAACAGGATCAAGGATATCCTCGCGGGCACGCTTTTCTTCCTGCTCTTTTTCAAGCGGTCGGTTGACGATCTCTTCTACGGTCAGCGGCTGATAGCCAGACCAGGGAATCACTGTGATCAGGCGTACTTTCGCCCCTGTCTGTTTGGCCATGCTGATGGCATGGTCGGCAGCCCTGTTGCCCCATTCGCTGCCATCAACGGCAACCAGATAAAGAGTATGTTTGCTCATGTCCGCTCCTCCTCCTCCGAAAAGACATTTCCGAACTCGAGACAAAAACTATCAACCCATAATGGCAGGTGCCTTGACGGATATCAAATGAAGTCGGCGATTTATGCGGGCTCCATCGCAAAGCTGCTTTTGATCATGTCGGCGCATTTTTCGGCAATCATGATGGTGGGCGCGTTGGTGTTGCCGCCAATCAGCCGCGGCATCACGGAGGCGTCCACAACCCGAAGGCCCTCAAGGCCGATCACCTTGAGATCCGGGTCAACCACGCTCATGGCGTTATCAGCCGGGCCCATCGCACACGTCCCCACGGGGTGATAGATGGTCTCTGCCTTGCCGCGAATGGCGTCATCAGTTGCCGCGTCATCATCCAGGTCGATCTTATCCCAGGGGCTTTTCTCCCGGTCGATCATGTCGGCCAGCGCCGGTTGGCGCATCAGGCGTCGAACGACCTTGATGCCTTCGCGCATAACGCGCAGGTCTTCGGCTTCGGCCAGATAGTTGGGATCGATCCTGGCGGGCTCCAGCGGGTCGCTGGAGGCCAGCGAAATGGTTCCGCGGCTGTGCGGCCGCAGTTGGCAGATATGGATGCCAAAGCCGTGCTCGTGCGGGTCGGCGAAACCGTGTGGTTCGTCTGCCATGGCCAGCATGATGTGGAACTGGATATCAGGGCGTTCAAGCGCCGGGTCGGTCTTGAGGAAGGCGCCAACAGGCGTCACGCAATCAGACAGGACGCCCGGCTTGCCCATGAACCACTTGAGCATCTCGGCAATGCCGCGGTGCGGCGCCTTGTAGCGCAGGTAGGAGACGGGTTCCTTGAGGTGGGCATAGACCGTCAGGTCCAGGTGGTCCTGCATGTTCTTGCCCACGCCTTTGAGGTCATGCATCACCGGCAGGCCGACCGACTGGATATCCTTGGGGTCGCCAATGCCTGAAAGTTGTAGCAGCTGCGGGCTGTTGATGGCACCGCCACACAGGATCACCTCGCGACCCGCAAGCCATTGTTCCACCTTGCCCTTGCGGCTTACTTCAATGCCTACAGCTTTCTTGCCCTTCAGCATCACATGGCGCACCTGGGCTTCCGTGAGGATGGTCAGGTTCGGGCGGTCCTTTGCGGCGCTCAGATAGGCTTTCGCGGCGCTCTGGCGGCGGCCGCCGCGGATGGTCTGGTCGTACCAGCCCACGCCTTCCTGGCTTGGGCCGTTGAAATCGTCGGTGAAGGGCAGGCCCATCTCGCTCGCGGCATTCAGGAAGCCAATATTGAGCGGGCTGTCGGATGTATGCTGGGTTGTCAGCAAGGGGCCATCTGACGAATGCAGTTCGTCATCGCCGCGGTCGCTGCCTTCCGCTTTCTTGAAGTAGGGCAACACATCATCCCATGACCAGCCCTTGCAGCCGATCTGCGCCCATTCGTCATAGTCGCGGGCGTGGCCGCGCACATAGAGAAGGCCGTTGATCGATGAAGATCCGCCCAGCACCTTGCCGCGCGGCCAGAAAAGGCGGCGACCGTTCAGGTTCGGCTGGGCTTCTGTCCAATAGTTCCAGTTGTGCTTGTTGGGTGCCACCACCTTGGCGATCATGCCCGGCATATGGATGGCCATGGAGCTGTCTTTCTTGCCGGCCTCAATCAGCAGCACGCTGATATTGCTGTTTTCACTCAGCCGCGCGGCCATCACACACCCGGCGGACCCCGCCCCAACAACAATATAATCGAATGTTTTCTGGCTCATTGTATCGCTTTCAGTGTTATCGGCAGGCCGTCAACCGGCTTGATCAGTGGCATGATCTGGAACCGGGTCTTGTAGCCCTCCGGCAGGACCAGCTCATAGTTCGGCAACAGATGCGTCATGATCACCTTCGCCTGCATATAGGCAAAATGCAAACCAAGGCACATGTGGGCGCCGCCGCCAAACGGAACCCAGGCATAGCGGTGCCGTTCCTTGGCGCCGCCTTCTGCGGAAAAGCGCATAGGGTCGAACTTTGATGGCTCTGGCCAGGTGTTCGGGTCGCGGTGCGTTGTCACGGTGCTGAGGCCCACAATGGTGCCCTTGGGGATCACATGGCCACTAAATTCCACGTCGCGCACGGTCTCGCGCGGCATGGCCGGCACCGGTGGGTTCAGCCGCAGCGCTTCCTTGAAGGCATATTCCGTCAGTGTCAGGTCGTTCATTTTTTCATAGGGTAGGCGACCGTCATTGAGGCCAAGGCCCTTGATCTCGGCCCGAAGCTTGTCCTGCCAGTCTCTGTGACGGCCCAGTTCATAGACCATGGTGGTCACGGAACTGGTGATGGTGTCGTGGGCGGCCATCCACAGGAAGATCATATGGTCGATGATTTCCTGGTCGGTGAAGGTGTTGCCCTCGTCATCGCGGGCCTGACAGAGCTGGGTGAAAATGTCCGTCAGCTTGCTTTGGCGCCGCTCGGGGATCAGACCTTGAAGGAAATCGATCATGAAGCGGCGGCCTTCTATGCCGCGCGCCATCTTGGTGCCGGGGATGGGCACGCGCACCACGCCCATGCTGGCAGCAACCATGTCCGTCAGGGCCTTGTTCACCTTGCGGCTTTCTTCGCCGGGCTCCAGCCCCAGGAACACTGTGGTGGCCATATCAAGCGACAGCTCTTTGATAGCCGGGTAAAATTCGAAATGGCCCTTTTCGCCCCAAGCCTTGATGCGTTCGGGCATGGCGTCGTTCAGGCGCTCCAGGTATCCCTTCATGGGCTCTGTCTTGAAGGCAGCGGCCATAATGTGCCGGTGGGCCCGGTGCTCCGCGAAATCAAGCAGCATCAACCCGCGTGGGAACAGCTTGCCGATATAGGGCCACCAGCCTTTTTCGCTGGAAAAATTCTTGCCTTTGTCCATCAGGACAAATTCGTTTGCCTCCGGCCCGATCAGCGTCACGCTGTCGCGGAAGAAGCTGTTGGTCCGGTAAACCGGGCCGTATTCCTTGCGCATGCGGGCGCCGAAGGCGACCGGATCACGGATAACATCGTGTGTATGGCCAATAAGCGGCAGGCCGCGTTCGCCTGGAATGTCTTCCAGACGCGCAGCAGGCCGCTCTGTCGCAGCTGCAGTCATGTGCCTTGTCCCTCCCAAGGATGCTGTGCATCCGTCCAAACAAGATAAACGGAACTCAACAGTCCAGAAAATGACTATAGGGCACTAAAGGCGGCTGTCAATTCTTGCCGTGCGAGTAATCGACCGCGACTTTTTTGACAAAGGGTTTCTCTTGGCGTTCCTCGCTGAACTCGAGTGTGCTGATGACGTTGGTTGCATCCCAGGGGGCATAGCTGCACCTGTTGTCTGAGGCGCCTTCGGGCAGGTCGCCATAGTAGAAATCAACCTCCAGCCCCGTGCGCGCGATGGGATTGCCCGCATTCTTGAACTGGTGATATTTCCAGCGCGCCAGGCCCTTTTGGGCGTTGTCATCAAACACGCCATCGGCGGTGGACCGGATGATGTTGATGTTTTCAACCTTGCCATCCTTGTTGATGTCGTAGCGCATCGTGACCTTGCCGGAAATGATATCCCGCGCTTCTTTCTGCTGCATCACCAGCATGGTGCATTGCTTCAGTTGAACATATGGGTCAGCCGGATCGCCTGCGGTGGAGGGAAGCTCGGGCAAGGGGATGTGCGTGCAGCTTGTCTCGCCGCCTTCGCCGAAGGTGAAGGTGATGGGAACATCCTTGCGGGGTGCTGCATAGCCATCTTCAAAATAAAGGAAGTAGGACCAGCGCCTCAGCGCCCGTTTGATGGCCCCGTCCATCGCGCCCTTGGGGTCACTTTCCGTGATCCTGATGTTTTCAACGTCGCCTTCGGCGGTGATGTCAAACAGCGCAGTGGTATGGCCTGTGAGGCGCTTTTTGACCACAAGGCGCGGCATTGCGGGATTGATGCACACGGAGTTCTGCCACATGGGGTCTTTCGGCTGTGGCGGCCCATCCGCCATTGCGGCCACAGGCATTGCTGTCGCCGCCATCACCATGAGCGCGCCTGAAAATAGCTTCTTGATCATCCCCGATACCCCAGAAATTTGCATTGATACTGTATAACATATATATTGCTGCAAGGCTGTCAACAGTCCGTGTTCGCGCGTCCTGACGTTTCCGCGGAAACGCAAACAGCCCGCCATCTGGCGGGCTGCTGGTGCGTCATTGAAAACAGTCTATTTGGCTTCTGCGGTTGTTGGCATTGGCCACGGTACGTGGGTGCAGGTCGCTTCCTTGTCGTCCGGGCTGCCGCCAAAGGTGAAGGTGAGCTCCACATCCTTGCGGCCGGATTCTACGCCGTCCTTGAAATAGGCGAAATAGCGCCAGCCCCGGATGGCGTTGGCAACAGACCGGTCCATCACGCCCGGTGGGTCGCTCTCAACCACCTGGATATTGGTGACACGGCCATTCGGCTGAATGTCGTATTTTACTTTGACGAAGCCCTGAAGCTGCTTCTGTTTTACGGCGAAGGCCAGGCGTGCACCCTTGCATCTGGATGTCAGCCATTGTCCATCGTGTTCATCCCCGTCTGCGAAGGCAGCCGGTGTTGGTGCGCCCATAATTACCGCCATAACAAGCCCCAAGGCGGCTTTTTGTGTGGTTCGCATGGTTTTCCCCTTCATCTCCCAAGTAGATTCCGAATTCATGCTCCACTATCGTGACAAGTCTCTTTCCCCAAAAAGACTAACGCGCCGCTTTGTTGCGGCGTCTGTCCTGTTTTCAACTCCTGCTGTCGTTAGCGCCCCTGTGCGAGCGCCTATGTACCCCAAGCTGGCACTTTCGTTATAGAGCCAGCATAGGACGGATTGGACGTGGGTGCAAGGCGCCGGCATTCAGCGGCTATGGCGCGCCGTATCCGCCGCCTCCCGGTGTCTTGATGGTGATGGTGTCGCCCGGGGCAACCTCTGCCGCATCTGAAGCCGCAAGCAACTGCCTGCTGCCGTCCTTGCGCGTGATGAATGTTGCGCCAACTTTGCCGGGGTCGCCGCCCGCGAGGCCGGGTGGGCCTTCCACCCGGTGGCCCGACAGGATCGACACCTCCATGGTTTCAAGGAAACGGATGGTACGGATAGCGCCGTTGCCGCCACTGTGGCGGCCTCTGCCGCCGCTCCCGTCGCGCACGCCAAAGGTTTCGACGCGCACCGGGTAGCGCCATTCCATCACTTCCACGTCGGTCAACCGGCTGTTGGTCATGTGGGACTGGACCGCATCCGTGCCGTCAAAGGTGGGGCCTGCGCCCGTGCCGCCGGCGATGGTTTCATAATATTGATGTCGGCTGTTGCCGAAGGTCAGGTTGTTCATGGTGCCCTGTGCCGCGGCCATCGTGCCTGCCGCCAGGAACAGGGCGTTGGTGACAACCTGGCTGGTTTCCACATTGCCCGCCACCACGGCCGCGGGCGGTGTGGGGTTCAGCATGCAGCCCGCAGGCACGATCATGTTGATCGGCTTGAGGCACCCGGCATTCAGGGGGATATCCTCCCCTGTCAGCGTGCGGAACACATAAAGGACCGCCGCTTTGGTGACCGCCAGGGGCGCATTGAAATTATTGTCCTGAACCGGGCTTGTGCCGGTGAAGTCCACCGTGACCGTGCGGTCTTCCCGGTTCGCGGACAGGCGCACCGAGACCTCAGCCCCGCAGTCCATCGGGTAGGTGAAGCTGCCATCCTTCAGCCGGTCGATCACCCGGCGGACGGCTTCCTCGGCATTGTCCTGCACGTGTCCCATATAGGCGTCGACCACGTCGCGGCCGAAGTCCCGCGCTAGCTTTTTCACCAGTGCCACGCCGCGTTCATTCGCGGCAACCTGGGCCTTCAGGTCGGCCACATTCTGGTCAGCGTTGCGCGACGGGTAGGGGCCTTGGCCCAGCTTAGCCCTCAGGTCACCCTCGTTGAAGCTGCCCTCGGAGACCAGCTTGAAATTGCTGAAGCGGATGCCTTCCTGGTCGATTGTTCTGGAATTGGGCGGCATGGACCCCGGCGAAATACCGCCAATGTCCGCGTGGTGCCCGCGCGAGGCCACATAGAAGTGCGGGTCAGTGTCGCCTTCAAAGAACACAGGTGTGATCACCGTGATGTCCGGCAGGTGGGTGCCTCCCCGGAAGGGGTCATTGAGGATCATGATATCGCCGGGGTTGAGCGGCAGGGTTTGGAGGGCCTGCTGGACGGAGAGCGGCATGGCGCCAAGGTGGACGGG
>JBNKYQ010000035.1:0-15641 GCA_050300975.1 Kordiimonas sp. | reverse complement strand
TTGGTGGTGCCTGCCTTTTTCATCGACTGCATCACCTTACCAGGCATGGAGCCGATATAGGTCCGGCGGTGACCCCGGATTTCCGCCTCATCACGCACGCCCCCAAGGGAGAAGCGCACGAATTCACGGCCGGTCGCCTTGGCAATGGATTTACCAAGAGAAGTCTTACCAACACCCGGAGGGCCAACAAGGCAAAGAATCGGGCCTTTGATCTTCTTGGCGCGCTGTTGCACAGCCAGATATTCAACGATTCGTTCTTTTACCTTCTCGAGGCCGTAGTGATCTGTATCGAGAACCTTCTGCGCGAGCTTGATGTCTTTCTTCACGCGGCTCTTCTTGCCCCAAGGAATCGTCAACATCCAATCAAGGAAATTGCGCACAACGGTTGCTTCTGCGGACATCGGGCTCATGGACTTGAGCTTCTTCAGTTCTGCCAGGCATTTTTCCTTGGCTTCCTTGGTCAGCTTGGTCTTTGCGATTCGGTCTTCCAGCTCCTGGATTTCCTCGCGCCCGTCATCGCCCTCACCCAGCTCCTTCTGGATCGCTTTGAGTTGTTCGTTCAGATAATATTCGCGCTGGGTCTTTTCCATCTGGCGCTTCACGCGACCGCGAATCTTTTTCTCAACCTGAAGAACGCCAATTTCGCCTTCCATAAAGCTGAAAATACGCTCAAGGCGTTCAGCCACGGAAACAGTGGCCAGAAGGTCCTGTTTATCGTCGATCTTCAAGGCCAAGTGGCTGGCGACAGTGTCTGCCAGCTTGCTGGCTTCCTCAATCTGATTGACGGTCACAAGCACTTCAGCCGGAATCTTCTTGTTCAGCTTCACATATTGATCAAACTGGGCGATCACCGAACGGCTCAGCGCCTCGATCTCCGAATCATCTTCGTCACCATCCGCCATCAATTCGGCCGTGGCTTCGAAATAGTCATCGTCCTTGGTGAATTCCTTTATCGTCGCCCGATTGAAGCCTTCTACCAGGACCTTCACCGTGCCGTCCGGCAGTTTCAGAAGCTGCAGGACGCTGGCAACTGTACCAACTTCAAAGACATCCTTGGTCTTCGGGTCATCTTCACCGGCTTCCTTCTGAGCGACCAAAAGGATTTGCTTATCCTTGGACATCACTTCTTCAAGCGCCCGAACGGACTTATCGCGACCGACAAAGAGCGGTACGATCATATGTGGGAAAACCACAATGTCCCTCAGGGGCAGAACGGGCAAAGTGACAATGTTTGACGTGGTTTCTACGGATTCGGACATAGGAAAAACTTCCAAAACTAGAATGAGTAACTTGATCGACCTGATTTTAGGCCATTTCCATTGAGACAAGAAAGGAAAAGAGGTCGAAAAACGGGTTCAGAGGCAATTTTATGCCCTTCACCATAAAAAATAAGGGCTGAAACGTCCGTTTCAACCCTTACCCAGCGAATATGATCTATTTCTTAGGCAGACTGGTCAGCTTCTTCTTTGCGATCAGCGTAAATCATCAAAGGACTCGACTTGCCTTCAACCACTTCGCCATTGATCACAATCTCTTCCACACCTTCAAGGCTTGGGAGGTCGAACATGGTATCGAGAAGCGTGTCTTCCATGATGGACCGAAGGCCACGGGCGCCTGTCTTGCGCTCGATTGCCTTCTTGGCGACGGCAAAAAGCGCGTCCTCGGAGAAGGTCAGCTTCACATCTTCCATGTCAAACAGGCACTGATACTGCTTCAGAAGCGCATTCTTCGGCTCGGACAGGATTTGCACCAAGGCCCCCTCATCCAAGTCTTCAAGCGTCGCGATTACAGGCAGACGGCCCACAAATTCAGGGATCAGGCCAAATTTCAGCAGATCCTCAGGCTCGGTTTCCTTGAACAGCTCGCCTGCGCTACGGTCATCGGGCGACGATACCGACGCGCCAAAACCAATGGACTTGCCCTGGAGACGGTTCGCAATGACCCGGTCGAGACCTGCAAAGGCGCCGCCGCAGATAAACAGGATATTGGTGGTGTCAACCTGCAGGAATTCCTGCTGAGGATGCTTGCGCCCCCCTTGAGGCGGAACGCTGGCAACAGTGCCTTCCATGATCTTCAGAAGCGCCTGCTGCACACCCTCACCTGACACGTCACGCGTGATGGACGGGTTGTCAGACTTACGGCTGATCTTGTCGACTTCGTCGATATAGACGATGCCGCGCTGTGCACGCTCAACGTTATAGTCTGCAGCCTGCAACAGCTTCAGGATGATGTTTTCCACGTCTTCGCCCACATAACCGGCTTCGGTCAGCGTCGTGGCGTCTGCCATGGTGAACGGAACGTCGAGAATACGCGCCAGCGTCTGGGCCAGCAGCGTCTTGCCGCAGCCGGTTGGGCCGACAAGCAAGATGTTCGATTTGGCCAGTTCTACTTCAGGCGCGGAAGAATTGGCATGGTTGAGGCGCTTATAGTGGTTATGCACGGCAACAGACAGTACCTTTTTGGCACCACCCTGCCCGATCACATAATCATTCAGGACCTCAAGAATCTCAAGCGGCGAAGGCACGCCGTCCGTGCCCTTGGAGAGTGCGCTCTTGCTCTCTTCCTTGATGATGTCGTTACACAGCTCTACGCACTCATCGCAGATAAAGACCGTCGGCCCTGCGATCAGCTTCCTGACCTCATGCTGGCTCTTGCCGCAGAAGGAACAATAGAGCGTGTTTTTCGAATCGCTGTTACTCAAATCTGTCACCGCTATAAACTCATTTTCTTCTATCGTAGACCGGTTAAAATGGCTCGTACACCCAAATTTCAAGAAATTTAAAGGCTGTACAGGCCTGACTTACTTCTCTGCGGCCTCTTCGCGGCTGGTATAGACCTGATCGATCAATCCGAACTTCTTGGCCTCATTAGCGTCCATGAAGTTGTCGCGATCCATCGCCGCTTCGATTTTGTCCAGCTTTTGGCCGGTATGTTTCACATATATATTATTTAAACGTTCACGAAGCTTTAAAATCTCGCGCGCCTGAATTTCGATATCCGCTGCCTGGCCACGGGCACCGCCAGAAGGCTGGTGGATCATGATCCGGGCGTTCGGCAGCGCATAGCGCATACCTGGCTCACCTGCCGCCAGCAGGAGCGACCCCATCGAACAAGCCTGACCGATACAAATCGTCGCCACTTTCGGCTTGATGTACTGCATCGTGTCATACATCGCGAGGCCTGACGTTACAACGCCGCCCGGTGAATTGATGTAGAAGGAAATATCCTTCTTCGGATTTTCCGCCTCGAGGAACAGAAGCTGCGCCACGATAAGGCTGGAAATCTGGTCATTCACTTCGCCGGTCAGGAAGATGATGCGTTCCTTGAGAAGCCGCGAATAAATGTCATACGACCTTTCGCCCCGGTTGGTTTGCTCAACAACCATGGGTACGAGGGCATCTCTAATAGGTTCCATCAAATCATCGCGCATTAGGCACTCCAAATGTTGTCCTGAGTGGCCCCACCACCTGCCGGAGTATCTGGCGGGCTACTGATCGGGGCTTTTTGTTATCGGTCTTTTGAGAAGCTGTAGCAAACCCAAGTCGGCTCGGGCAAGGAAATATCCAATACTTCCTGCAATTAGATAGGCCTTCGCCGGGGCAATTAAAGAGGGGTACAAAAAAAGGGGCCCGGAAGCCCCTTTTCGATCGGCACCAGAGTACCGGTATACAGTAGTCCAAGCTTACTTCTTGGCAGCAGGCTTTTTCGCAGCAGCTTTCTTAGGCGCAGCTTTCTTCGCAGGTGCTTTTGCAGCTGCTTTCTTTGCTGGCGCTTTCTTCTCCGCGTCATCTTTTTTTGCAGCAGCTTTCTTAGGCGCAGCTTTCTTAGCTGGCGCTTTTTTCGCAGCGGCTTTTGTCTTTGGTGCAGCCTTCTTGCCCTTCGCAGGGTTGGCTTCTTCTTCGTCGATCGCGCGAACGGCAGCTTCCAGATCCTCGCGGGATACGGACTTTTCAGTCACGTCAGCCATCTCGAGAACGAAGTCGACAACCTTCTCTTCGAAGATCGGAGCACGCAGCTGGGCGCGGGCTTCTTCATTCTTCTGGTAGAATTCGAAGACCTGAGCTTCCTGACCCGGGAAGCGGCGCGCTTCCTCGATGATCTTGCGGTTCACTTCTTCCTGGTTAACCTGGATGTTGTTTTTCACACCCAGTTCGGACAGCAGGAGACCAAGGCGCACGCGGCGCTCTGCAATCGCACGGAACTCAGCAGCTTCAGCTTCGTCTTCCGGGCCTTCCTGGCCTTCGAAGTCTTCAACCTTGGCTTCGCCGCTCATGATGGCGTCACGCTTGATCTGTTCCCAGATCTGGCGGAATTCCATATCAACCATGCCGGCTGGCACGTCGAAGCTATATTCATCAGCGAGAGCGTCCAGAAGACCGCGCTTCATGTGGGCACGGGTCAGGCTGTTGTTGTCAGCAGCCAGTTGGCCTTTCACGGACTCTTTAAGGGACGCGAGGTCCTCAAAGCCCATGCCTTTAGCCATGTCTTCATCGACCTTAGCTTCAGCAGGCTTGCGTACTTCCTTCACAGTTACTGCGAATTCAGCTTCTTTACCCGCCAGGTCTTCAGCCTGGTATTGCTCAGGGAAAGATACCTTCACGGTCTTTTCGTCGCCAGCTTTGGAACCAACCAGTTGGTCTTCAAAGCCTGGGATGAACATGCCGGAACCCAGCTCAAGCTGGAAGTCTTCGCCTTTGCCACCGTCAAACTCAACGCCGTCGATGGAACCAACATAGTCGATCAGAACTGCATCACCTTCAGCCGCTTTCGCGGTTTTGGCTGCTTTCTTGAACGTCTTTTGCTGGGCAGCGATTTTCTCGCAGAACTCATCAATGGTCTTGTCGTCAACGTCAGCAACCCAACGCTCGAGCGCAGGTGCCTTGAAATCGTCTACGGAGATTTCCGGCAGGATTTCAACCTTCAGCGTGTACTCAAGGTCCTTGCCGTCTTCATATTCGTCCATGTCCACTTCTGGGCGGGTCGCCGGGCGGATATTCTTGTCTTCAAAGAGCTTCGAAGACGTTTCCTGCATGGTCTCAGAGAGGACCTGCCCTTTGGCACGTTCGCCATGCATGCGCTTCAAGAGCGACAGCGGCGCTTTACCAGGGCGGAAACCCTTGATTTTTGCAGTGGCACGGAATTCGTCCAGGATCGCGTCCAAACGGTCGTCCAGCTCTTTCGCTGCTACGACAATCTTATACTCGCGCTTCAGTCCTTCATTCAGCAGTTCTTCGATCTGCATGGGTCTTCCAACTCTCTTTTTCTTTACCCGGAACCGGGTTTCCTGAAGGTGGTGCGGGCGGAGGGACTTGAACCCCCACGTCCGAAGACACCAGAACCTAAATCTGGCGCGTCTACCAATTTCGCCACGCCCGCGCTACCTTCGGAAACACTTGGAAAATCGCGCTTGGCGCGACCTTTCCGGTTTCATTAAAACGTGAATTTGACGGGCTTATAACAGGCGCACTGCGGAGTACAAGTATTTTTGTACGCCGAGCCCAATTTTTCCTAAAGCAAAACCGAAGGCAGAGCCGTGACCAGATCGCTTGCGATCAGCCCCCTGCCCGCCTTCATGGCGGCCTCGCCGTGCAGCCACACACCTGCGGACGCTGCCTCAAAAGGCGGCATACCTTGAGCGATGAGGCCCGCGATCACACCTGAGAGCACATCACCGGTGCCCGCGACCGAAAGCCAGGCCGGCGCGTTTGCAGCAACGGACACGCGTCCATCTGGAGCCGCCACAATCGTGGATACGCCTTTCAGCACAATAAAGCATTTAGAAGACACAGCCGCAGACCGGGCAGCCGCGATCCTGTTCGGTTCCTTGGCGAGCCCTGGGAACAGCCGGGCGAACTCGCCCTCATGCGGTGTCAGCACCACATCATCCGTGCCTTCCTGGGCAAAGATATCAAGGCGCCCGACAAGGCTGGTCAGTGCGTCGGCGTCCAGCACCATGGCCTTGTCGCGCCGGGCCACGTCATGCACCAGCTCTGCCGTCTTTTCGCCCACGCCGGCACCAGGCCCCAACAGGATCGTATTGATCCGGGTGTCAGCCATGATGCCAAGAAACCCGAAAGCACTGTCGAACCGGCGCACCATCACGTCGGTCAGTGCCGTGGCTTGAATACTGTATGTCTCTGAAGGCGCAGCCAGCGTCACCAGCCCTGCCCCAACCCGAAGGCCAGCGGTTGCTGCCAGCCGACTTGCGCCCAGCGTCGGCTCCTTGCCGCCAAGCACCAGAAGATGGCCGCGGTGATATTTGTGCGTTTCCGGACCCGGGAACGGATAACACCCGCCCCATAGGGCCGGCGTGTTCTCGAAAAGTGTTGGCTTGATAACATCAAGGCAACGGCTGGAAATGCCGATGTCCACTGCGTGAACATGCTCCACCCCACCACACAGGAAACGCCCCGGCGCCACCACGTGCCCAGGTTTCTTGGTGAAGAAAGTCACCGTCATGTCCGCCTGGAAGCAAGGACCGGTGGGCAATCCCGAATCGCCGTCCAAACCACTCGGGATATCAACCGCCACGCGGAAGGCGTCGAGTGCATTCACGGCCTCGATGAGATCGGCCAGGCTGCCCTCGATCGCGCGTGTCAGCCCTGTGCCGAACAAGGCGTCCACAATGACCGTCGCGCCCCTGAGATGTTTCGTGTCAACGGGGCCAACACCACCCTGCCAGCGCCGCGCCATTATCGCTGCGTCGCCCTTCAGTTCGCGTGTCTCCACCGACATCATCACCCGAACCGGATAGCCCCATTCGTCCAGATAGCGGGCTGCCACAAAGCCGTCCCCGCCATTGTTGCCGGGGCCGCACAGGATCAATATCTCGCCACCTGCTTCAAGCGGTGTGCCGATGTAATCCACGATCACTTCGGCCACGGCCTTACCCGCGGCCTCCATCAATGTGAGGCCGTTGGTGCCGTTCTCCAGCGCCCAGGCATCAGCCTGCCTGGACTCTTCCGGCGTCAATAGAATGTGGGTATTGCCACTGGTCTGCACTGTCTTAAGCTCCCCCTCAGGAATCGACGCAGTGTAACACCTGCCGCAAAAAAGTCCTTCGGCTTTGCCTCAGTGTACTTTTTTCCGATTCCAGATCGAAAAACCGGACCTTGAAGCTGTTCTGCGGTCCAGTTTTACTTGTTCGCCCAGAAATCCACCTCCCCGGTGGATTTCAAAAGAGAAAATTTGAAAGCAAAGCGCAGAGCCGCCTCAAGCTTTGATTTCGCACTATAAAATCTGATGAAAAGTACACCGAGCGAAAGCGAGGGACTTTTCATCAACGGGGCGCAGTGTAGCAAAAGAAAAAAGCCCCGGAAGGGGCTTCTTTAAAAAAACTTCAGAGTGGGGCGAGTGACCGGATTTGAACCGGCGACATCCAGTACCACAAACTGGCGCTCTAACCAACTGAGCTACACCCGCCATCTCTGAATGTGGGCGCTTGTTTATGCGCAAGCTCCCGTCGCGTCAAGTAGGAAGTTTGGCATTTTTTTTGTCGTTCCACAAATTCCGCAAATCATCAGCCTGTCAGCCGCTGACCAAACCTCAAGCAACTGCACAAAAATTAGGCAACTTATCGCACAAAGAACGGTCAACCCATTTGACCTAATGGAAAAAATGGCGGGATTCCGCGACCGGAAAAACTGGCACGGACCGTGCGTAACAGGCGGCAATAACCATAACAAACGGTACCAGGAAATGAAGAAGATCGAAGCAATTATCAAGCCCTTCAAGCTCGATGAAGTGAAGGAAGCCCTTCATGAAGTCGGGATCTCGGGCATCACGGTCACGGAAGCCAAAGGTTTTGGGCGCCAGAAAGGCCACACCGAACTCTATCGGGGTGCCGAGTATGTCGTCGACTTCGTTCCGAAGGTGAAAGTGGAAGTGGTAGTGGATTCAGCAGACGCAGAGCGTGCTGTTGAAGCAATCAAGAATGCCGCCCACACCGGGCGCATCGGTGACGGCAAGATTTTTGTCAGCGCCGTTGAAGAAGCAATTCGCATCCGTACCGGCGAAACCGGTAAGGACGCAATCTAGGCACAGGCCACCCTGCCCTGCAGGGTTGCCAAACAATTCAGCCGGGGCGGAATCCCCGGGCTAATCACAGTCGTTTACATCGAAGGGAAAAATGGAAATGTCCAATTATACCGATCTGAGCGTTGAAGACTTTCTCGGTCTGGTAAAAGAAAAGAACGCAGAGTGGATCGATCTGCGTTTTACGGATCCTAAAGGCAAGTGGCAGCACCTGACCATGGCTGCTGACGTGGTGGACGAAGACATGCTGAGCGAAGGCTTCATGTTCGACGGTTCCTCCATCGCTGGCTGGAAGGCGATCAACGAATCCGACATGATCCTCAAGCCTGACCTCTCCCGCGTAACGTTCGACCCATTCACGGCCGACGTAACAGCAATCGTTTTCTGTGACATCCTGGAGCCATCCACCGGCCAGCCATACGACCGTGACCCACGCTCCACTGCGAAAAAAGCAGAAGAGTATGTGAAGTTCTCCGGTGTTGGTGACACTGCCTTCTTCGGCCCAGAACCAGAGTTCTTCGTGTTCGACGACGTGAAATTCTCCAGCGGCTACCGCGGTGCGATGTACTCCATCGACGACGTGGAAGGTCCGTACAACAGCGACAAGTCGTTCGACGAAGGCAACTACGGCCACCGTCCAGCTGTTAAAGGCGGCTACTTCCCAGTAGCACCCGTTGACAGCTGCGTTGACCTGCGTGGTGACATGGTCAAGATCGCCAAGGAAATGGGCCTGAAGATGGACAAGCACCACCACGAAGTGGCTGCTTCCCAGCACGAACTTGGCATGATGTTCTCGACCCTCGTCGATACGGCCGACAATGTTCAGGTTTACAAGTACGCTGTGCACCAGGTTGCCCATTCCTACGGCAAAACCGCGACCTTCATGCCAAAGCCTGTTGCTGAAGATAACGGCTCCGGCATGCACACACACCAGTCGATCTGGAAAGACGGCAAGCCTCTGTTCGCAGGCTCCGGTTACGCTGACCTGTCTGAAACAGCGCTCTACTACATCGGCGGTATCATCAAGCACGCAAAGGCGATCAACGCCTTCTCCAACCCGTCCACCAACAGCTACAAGCGTCTGGTGCCTGGTTTCGAAGCGCCTGTTCTCCTGGCTTACTCGGCTCGCAACCGTTCAGCTTCCTGCCGTATTCCTTACGGTTCCAGCCCGAAAGCAAAGCGTGTTGAAGTCCGCTTCCCTGACGCGACTGCAAACCCATACCTGGCGTTCGCTGCCATGCTGATGGCTGGTCTTGACGGCATTGAGAACAAGATCCACCCTGGCGACGCGATGGATAAGGACCTTTACGCGCTGCCTGCTGAAGAACTGCTCGGTGTTCCAACGGTTGCAAGCTCGCTCCGCGAAGCGCTTGACGCCCTCCATAACGACCGTGAGTTCCTCAAGAAGGGCGATGTGTTCACCGACGACCAGATCAGTGCTTACATTGAGCTGAAGATGGAAGAAGTGAACCGCCTTGAGCTGGCGCCTCACCCAGTTGAGTTCGAGATGTACTACAGCGCCTAAGTTGTTGGACATAGAGTTTGTGTTAAAGGGGGCCATGTGCCCCCTTTTCCCTTTTTCGAATATTTTTCTAGATTTATAATTGTTTACGATTTAACAACCCGGTGCCTTTAAGGTCGGTCGTAAGCGAAACCGTGTTTTCATCGCGCAAGGGAAAATCAGGCAGCCTATTCGATGCAAATTGAATACACAAAAGAACAGACGGCGCTTCGCCCCCTTCTTGCAAGCGCCAATATCAATCCTGAAACATTTCTGGCCACTGACTATCTCAACCATTTCAATGAGATTGTCATGCTGCTCGAAATGGTTCCGGATATGCCTGAGCTTGCCGAAGACGCTTTCGACTGGGCGCCGAAAAGCTATATCGAGCATTTCGAGGACAGCGGTTTCCAGGCCAAGGACCTTGCCATCGAAGCCTATGAGCTGGCTCCTGTTTCCTTCAAGACGCCCTTTGAAGGCATTTGCGCAGAGCTGGACAGGTTGATCACGTCAACTTTGAACGGATTGCAGGCAACAAACGTAGTGGAACGCGGCTTCACGCCAGCAGCCCAGCAGCTTATCCGCACGCGTATTGAGGCCGTGCAGGAGCTCTTGATGAAGCTGAACCAGATCATCCACGGCAAATGGGCCGCAGAAGACCAGCTCGATATCGTCGAAGAGAAAACAGACGACAGCGCCCAGACCCAGGAAGACATCGACAAGCTGTTCGACTAGTCTCCCGGCTCCCGCGAATAGATACTAGGCATTCCAAGGCAACGTTATGATCGTTGCCCATATGAACTGATTATCAACACCAATAACGTGAAAAGCCTTCTGGCCCCAGAATGAGGCCTAGGCGTCAGTCAGCGAAGCCGCGGCACGTCAGGCCGCTGGCTTGAAATCCTCGCCGTCCTGAAGAACAGCAATCGACACGACCTTCTTAAGGTCTGGTCGCCCTTCACGGGAAAGGCTCACAAGCGGGTATGTGCTTGCGCCTACCTTGCTGATCCGCTCCACCACCCATACGGATGCTCGGCTATGCTGATGTTGGAATCGGTCTCCGATCGTAACCTCGGAAACTGATTCTCCGGTTGGCGCCGGGTTAAACATCCAATTAAAAAAGCCTTTTCGACTTTGACTGGCCATTCGCTCTCTCCAAAAGGCTGGCTCATACCTCCCCAAAGGTACGATCAAGGCCTTAAATAAGTTTTAAGCCAGTATGAAACTTACAAGAAGAAATCGGAATTGCACACTAGATTTTCTAATTCATACCAAAATAGGCACAATATCTTGTATCCCTTGACGCCGCGCTGTCGCTGGTTTACGCCGGTACTCTGGACCAGTTTATAGGGTGGGGTTATGAGCGACCTGTTTGAAGTAACGCAGACTAAATCTGACTATTCCGCAAAAGATATTGAGGTTCTTGAAGGGCTTGAACCGGTGCGTCAGCGCCCCGGCATGTATATTGGCGGGACAGATGAGCGGGCACTTCACCACCTGGTTGCCGAAATCCTCGATAACTCGATGGACGAAGCTGTCGCGGGACATGCCAGCCGTATCTCACTTGCGCTCAATGCAGACGGCTCGCTGACCATCTCTGATAATGGCCGTGGTATCCCAACAGACCCTCACCCCAAGTATCCTGGAAAGTCGGCGCTTGAAGTGATTCTCACCACGCTGCACTCAGGCGGCAAGTTCAGTTCTGATGCTTACGCAACATCTGGTGGTTTGCACGGTGTTGGTATTTCCGTTGTGAACGCCCTCAGTGAATGGATGACCATTGAAGTGGCGCGCGACCGGAACATGTGGCGCCAAAGCTATAGCCGCGGCAAAACTACTTCAGGCCTTGAAGACCTGGGCGCCGTGCAGAACAAGCGCGGCACCACGGTGACATTCCTGCCAGACCATGAAATCTTTGGAAAAGCCGCGAAACTGAAGCCGAACCGGCTTTATAAGATGGCGCGGTCAAAGGCCTATCTTTTCCGCGGCGTCGAAATCCGCTTCAAATGCGCACCTGAACTGATTGTTGAAGGTGACGATACGCCCCCTGAAGCAACGTTGCACTTCCCTGGCGGTCTGGCCGACTTCCTTAAGGATACCCTCAAGAAGCGCACCTGCGTCACCGAAGAGCCTTTCTCCGGCTTCGTGAAATTCCCGGATGAGGCAGGACAAGTGGAATGGGCGATCCAGTGGCCAGAGTTTGGCGACGGCTTCTGCAACAGTTACTGTAACACCATCCCAACGCCACAGGGCGGCACCCATGAAAATGGCATGCGCAGCGCCATCCTGCGTGGCTTGAAGGCATACGGCGACCTGACCAACAACAAGAAGGCTGCCCAGCTGACGTCCGAGGACGTATGCGGCACCTTCTGTGCTATGCTTTCGGTCTTCATCCGTGACCCACAGTTCCAGGGTCAGACGAAGGACAAGCTTTCGACGCTTGATGCCTACCGGTTGACGGAAAACGCGGTGCGCGATGCGTTCGACCATTGGCTGGCTGACCATCCTGAGCGAGCAGGCAGCCTGCTGACCTGGGCCCTTGACCGCCTGGAAGAGCGCCTACGCCGCAAGCAGGAGCGGGAAATTACGCGCAAGACGGCAGTGAGCAAGCGCAAGCTTCGCCTGCCCGGCAAGCTGACGGACTGTTCAAGCGACAGTTCCGAAGGCACTGAAATCTACATCGTGGAAGGTGATTCCGCAGGGGGCTCGGCCAAGCAGGCCCGTGACCGGAAGACCCAGGCGATCCTGCCAATCCGCGGTAAAATCCTCAACGTGGCGTCCGCAACCCGCGACAAGATTGCTGCGAACCAGGAAATCCGGGACCTGATACAGGCGCTTGGCTGCGGTACCCGCGATAACTATGACGGCGACGCCCTCAGGTACGAGAAAGTCATCATCATGTGTGACGCCGACGTCGATGGTGCCCACATTGCAACACTTCTGATGACCTTCTTCTTCCAGGAAATGCCAGGGCTGGTGAAAGACGGCCATCTCTATCTTGCCATGCCGCCGCTCTACCGGCTCGCGCAGTCCGGCAAGGTTGCTTACGCCCGCGATGACGCGCACAAGGACGAATTGATGGCGAGCGATTTCTCCGGCCGCGGCAAGGTTGAGATCAGCCGCTTCAAGGGCCTTGGTGAGATGCCGCCTGCCCAGCTGAAGGAAACGACCATGGCGCGCGCCAACCGCACGCTCCAGCGTGTCACCCTGCCGCCTGAATATGCCGAACGGTCTGCGGTTAACCGCCTTGTCGATGACCTGATGGGCAAGAAGCCGGAAAAACGCTTCGAATTTATCCGCGACAATGCCGATAGCGTTGCGGATCAGCTGGATATCTAAAGCACGAGCAAACCGTCCATAATGCTGGCAAGTTTCTCTGGTGCCTCAAGGGGCACCAGATGGCCGCAGCCCTCAATCACATGACATGTTGCGCCCGGGATAGCATCTGCCAGGGCTTGGTGCGCCTCTGGTGAAGCGAATGCGTCCTCCTGCCCACAAATAATGGCGGTCGGCACAGAAATAGTGCCAAGCATATCCTCGCTGCTCCGCCGCGCCATGATCGCGGTTTGCTCCGCAATAAGCGCCTGCGCCCCCAAATCACGCGCCATGGCGCGCAGCTCCAGCCCGCACCTTTCGCGATTACCCTCATAGAGCGCTGCTTCCACATAGCCGTTAACGAACACCTCAAATTTCCCGGCCTGCGCCAGGCGGATCGCCTGTTGGCGTTTCTCCAGCGCGGCATCCGGGTCCGCGTGGGCATTGGTGCCGATAAGCGCCAAATGGGTAACCCGATCCGGCGCCTGCCGCACCAGTTCGAGCGCCAGATACCCGCCCATCGAATTGCCTGCGAGGGCAAATCGGGGCGGCAGTTGATCCAGCATCGAAGACGCCAGGTCAGCCAGGTGGTCACTATGCCAGATCTCCGGAGAAAAGGTCGGGACGTGCGTCTCCAGCGCCTCTGTCATGCACTGGTAAAGCCGACTGTCACATAAAAGTGCCGGTAACATGACTAAAGCATCGGTTTTCGGCGGCATTTTCCTGTTTCCTACATTGACATTGGCGCGCGCGTACCTATGCTGCGCCGAAATCGAGTTTGAAGCAAACGGATAGGATACGCATGGGTTTCGACCTTTTAGGATTGAGTGAACCAACATTGAAGGCTGTAAGCGAGGCCGGATATACCGAGCCCACGCCGATCCAGGCGCAAGCCATTCCTCAAGTTTTGATGGGCCGTGACGTTCTGGGCATCGCCCAAACCGGCACCGGCAAGACGGCCAGCTTCACGCTGCCTCTCATTGATATCCTGTCTGAAGGCCGGGCCCGCGCACGCATGCCCCGCTGCCTGATCCTTGAACCAACCCGTGAGCTTGCAGCCCAGGTTGCCGAAAGTTTCGAGAAATACGGCAAAGAACACAAGCTGACGATGGCGCTGTTGATTGGCGGCGTAAACTTCGCAGACCAGGAAAAACTGCTGGACCGCGGTGTTGACGTGCTGATCGCAACGCCAGGCCGCCTCTTGGACCATTTCAGCCGCGGCAAGCTGCTGCTGACCGGCATTGATATCCTCGTGGTCGATGAAGCCGATCGCATGCTGGACATGGGCTTCATCCCGGACGTTGAAAAAATCTGCGAATGCATCACCAAGCGGCACCAGACGCTTTTCTTCTCGGCCACCATGCCGCCGGTAATTGAAAAGCTGACCAAGCGCTTCCTTGATGATCCGAAGATGATCACGGTCGAGCGGAAGTCAATGACCGCTGCCACCATCGAACAACTGCTGGTGACGGTATCGGTTCGCGACAAGCGCAAGGCACTGCGCAAGCTGCTGCGCGACGAGAACATCAAGAACGGCATCATCTTCTGCAACCGCAAGAAGGATGTGAAAGAGGTTTATAACAGCCTCGCCCGTCACGGCTTCAATGTTGGCCAGCTGCATGGTGACATGGAGCAGTCCGAGCGTCTTGAAGTGCTGCGCCAGTTCAAAGGCAATGAGCTTCAGCTCTTATGCGCGTCAGACGTCGCGGCCCGCGGCCTTGATATCGCCGACGTAAGCCATGTGTTCAACTTCGATGTGCCAAGCCACGCGGAAGACTATGTGCACCGTATTGGACGTACGGGTCGCGCCGGTCGCAAGGGCAAGGCCTTCACGCTGACAACCCCGGGCAAGACCGACGTCCGGTTCGTTGAAGCCATCGAGAAAATGATCGGCCAGAAAATCCCCCGGTCCGGCAAGATCGATCTGGAACCACCAAAGCCAAAGATTGCTGCAGACGATATGCCCAAGAAACCATTTGTTGGTATGGGCCCACACGTGCCGGCCTTCCTGGCCCGCCCGGTCAATATCAAGAGCAGCCGCTAATAGCGGTTGCCAAATACCCGGCCTGCGCTAAGTCTTGTTTCAAGGGACAATAAGCGGAGGCCGGCATGCCCACATTCGAGACAATCGACTTCAGCATTGAGAACGGTCTTGCGACCATCACTTTCAACCGCCCAGAGCGGCTGAACGCACTAAGCGCCAAGCTGAAGTCAGAATTCCTGCAGGCTCTCCGCTCCCTCAGTCGGGAAGACAGTGACGCCCGTGCGCTCCTGATCACAGGCGCTGGCCGCGGGTTCTGCGCAGGCGCAGACCTTGCTGAAGGCGGCAATGAAGACCGTGACATGGGCGCCAGCCTTGCTGACACCTACCACCCTTTCCTGACAGAAATAGCAAACTTGAAAATTCCAGTTGTCAGTGCTGTGAACGGCGTCGCCGCAGGTGCGGGGATGAGCATCGCCATCTCTGCCGATATCGTAATCGCCGCCAAATCCGCCTATTTCCTGCAGGCATTTGTCAATATTGGCCTGGTGCCGGACGCAGGCAGCACCTTCATCCTGCCCCGCCTGATTGGACTCAATCGCGCTCGGTCTATGATGATGCTTGGCGAACCTGTGCCAGCTGACAAGGCGCTGGAATGGGGCATGGTCTATGACGTGGTGGAAGACGACATGCTTCAGGTTGCGGCCAAAGAGGTCGCCACGAAGCTGGCGAACGGCCCAACAGTGGCCCTTGGGTCCATCCGCCACCTTCTGGCGCAGTCCCTGACCAATGATTATCAGGGCCAGCTAG
>JBNKYQ010000034.1:0-15883 GCA_050300975.1 Kordiimonas sp. | reverse complement strand
GGAACGAACTTCTATTTGCGGTCCCCCTGTTTGTCGCCATGGGCGTAATGCTGGAAAAATCCAATGTCGCTGAAGACCTGCTTGAAAATATGGGGCGGCTGTTTGGCCCCTTGCGGGGCGGCCTTGGCATATCCGTCACCATAGTAGGCGCGCTTCTGGCGGCCTCCACAGGCATTGTGGGGGCAACAGTAGTGACCATGGGCCTACTGAGCCTGCCAACCATGCTCAAGCGCGGCTATAACCCATCGCTCGCCACCGGGTCGATCGCCGCAGCCGGCACGCTGGGGCAGATCATTCCACCGTCCATCGTGCTGATCCTGCTTGCGGACGTTCTTTCAAGCGCATGGCAGCAGGCCCAGCTGAGCCAGGGGAACTTTTCGCCAACGCCCATGAGCGCTGGTGAACTGTTTGCAGGCGCCCTGCTGCCCGGCCTGGTGCTGGTTGGCCTCTATATCGTCTATCAGGTGATTGTCGCAGTGCTGAAGCCTGAAGCCAGCCCCGCGATCCCGACCGAAGATGGCCAGAAGCTGGATACCGCCTTTTATGGCCGTCTACTGCTGACCCTGTTGCCTCCCCTTGTGCTGATTGTTGCAGTACTGGGGTCGATCCTCACAGGCATCGCCACGCCGACTGAGGCTGCGTCCGTTGGTGCTATTGGCGCCATCCTTCTTGGGGCGGCGCGGCTTGAAGCGCGCATGCGGACTATTGTGATCGCAACCCTGATCGCCCTTCTGGGCCTTCTGGCCATTGCCAACTATGCCGACCTACGCATGGCGCGCGATGTGGTGCCCACGGCAGACAAGGTAGCCTTCTATCTCGCGATCCTGCTGACGCTGCTCTTCACTGCCGGGCTGGGCATTGCCCTGTTGAAAACCCAAAAGAACGGTGTGTTGGGCGAAGTGATGCGCTCCACAGTCCGCATTACCAGCATGATCTACGGCATCCTGATCGGTGCTGCGCTCTTCTCGCTTGTGTTCCGCGGCCTTGGCGGGGACGAGATCATCGAGAATATGCTTCATGGTCTGCCTGGCGGTCAGTTCACTGCGATCCTCCTGGTGATGGTACTGATGTTCGTCTTGGGCTTCTTCCTGGACTTCATCGAGATTACCTTTGTCGTGGTGCCGGTGGTGGCGCCCGCCCTTCTGGCGATGGAAGGCTCCTACGGCCCCATCTGGCTGGGTGTCTTGATGGCGATGAACCTGCAGACCAGTTTCCTCACGCCGCCCTTCGGCTTTGCGCTCTTTTACCTGCGCGGTGTGGTGCCCGAAAGCGTGCCCACGACAGCCATCTACCGGGGTGTCATTCCCTTTGTGATCATCCAGATCCTGGCGCTGATTGTCATCGCGCTTGAGCCCGAGCTGGTCACCTGGCTGCCGAACAAGCTGTTCGCTGGCTAAATCACGCAGTGATCACGACAGGTTCAGTTGCCCCTGTCAGCCTTTGGTGCAAATAGGAATTCCATGACAAGCAAAATGAAGAAAATCTGGTCCGCCGTTGGCATCACGGGGCTTATCGTGCTCGTCCTCGCAGGCAATCTCATTTACATGAACCTGCGGGCACCAGACCCGATCCTGCCTGGCTGGGAGGAATACGACCCCGCCCGGTTCGAACTGCTGATGGCAAGTGATGAGCCCGTTCTTGTTGAGATTTACGCATCCTGGTGCCCCACCTGCCTGCTGCAGCACCGTGCGTTCGAGGCACTTCACCAGGAAGGCCGTGCCCCAGCGATCCGGGCCATCCGCGTTGATTTCGATCGCGACCATGACTTCGTTAAGGCACGTGGTTTTCAAGGAACCGGCCTTTTGGTGATTTTCCGGAACGGGAAAGAAGTTGCCCGGGAAGGTGGTTTGGTCACGGGCGATAGGATTCTCGCGTTCCTCAAGGCCAATGGCATCTCCTGACGCCTCACACGCAGAAAGCCTGCTATTCAAATTTGAAGCTACTGATTGTGTTGTCTCGCCCTATATCAAGATCATCGACTTATATGTGAGGGACAAGACAATGATCGGATATTCAACTGTCGGCACCAATGACATGGACCGGGCAGCCGCCTTTTATGATGCCCTATTCGCCGAGATGGGCGTTGGTGAACGCGCCTGGGACAGCGAAGGCTTCAAGGGCTGGTCCGCGGGCGGGCCCATGTTCTGTATCGCCACCCCAAGTGACGGCAATGGTGCAACTGTCGGCAATGGCGTCATGATTGCCATCGCGGCCCCAGACCGGGAAACCGTCGACAAGATGTACGCCAAGGCAATCGAGCTTGGCGCAAGCTGCGAAGGAACACCCGGACCACGACCACGGGAAAACGACGACAGCCCCTTCTATGCGGGCTATTTCAGGGACCTCGACGGCAACAAGCTGAACTTCTTCCATTTCCGCCGTTAAGGAACATAAAGACCACCAATACAACTGGGAGGGCGCCCCTGGCGCCCTTTTTCTGTTGCCCTAACTGATAGAACAATTACACTTATAGGTATATTTTTAGCAAGCTCGATGTTCCCAGTATCTATCCGGCAATAACGATCTCTGGAAAAGCCATGTCCAAATCACGTCTTCTGGGTGCCGCGCTGCTCGTCGCCCCCTTATTGTCCGCTCCCAGCGGGGCCGATATCGGCCCCTCACCCATGTCAGCGCCAGACGGCAGCGTCATGGCGGCCTGGACCCAGATAACAGGGAATGACGCCGGAAGCGGCCAGCTTACCGGACTTATCCGGTTTGCGCTCGCAGGCACCGGTGGTCAAGCGGCCTGCGACAACTATAGCCTTTCAGTGGCGCCAGCCAGTGTGCCCCCCACCCTTCGGGCACGGCAGAATATCGTTCCGTCCAAATTCCCGGTGACAGTATGCGAAAGCACCGCCAACCCAACATGGACAGCGATCGATCTGATGGCGAGCGGCCATCAAGCGACGCTTTGGCTACCGGACGGTACTGCCGGACCAGTCATAAGCTTCCCAAGCTTGCATGCGGTGGGCAGGAACCCAAATAAAATGATGCAGATGGTGACGGTGGGGGATACCGGATGTCGCGATAACAGCCAGCAGTCCTGCAGCTCGGCAGACACCTGGCCATTTGAAGCGCTTGCAACAGAGGCCGCCAAGCTGGCGCCGGATTTCGTGTTGCATGTGGGCGACTACCGCTACAGCAACAAAGGCCATAGCGACACCTGGACATATTGGTATCAGGAATTCTTCTATCCTGCGCGTAATCTGCTTTTGACAGCCCCATGGGTAATGGCGCGCGGCAACCATGAAGCCTGCGGGTACGACAATCCCAGTGTTGTCGATGCGCCCTGGGGTACAGGCTGGTTCTATTTCCTGCAACACAACAGTGTCCGCAACTCTCTCTCCTGCCCGACCGACAGCACAGAATATGTGCCTGACCCGACTGCTTACCAACCGCCTTGGCATCTCGACACGGGCGTACTTTCCGCGTCCGGCGGGCTATCCGCGCCAAGCCGCTTGATTGTGATGGACAGCTCAACCGACAACCCGTCCCCGCAGCAAGTGGCCAACTTCACGACTATGCTCAAGGACACGGATGCAGTGACCGTTGCCTGGTGGATCGGGCACCGACCAATCTGGGGCGTAAACCCCTATGGCCCCTATTCGCTCGAAGATGACCTCGTTCAGGACCTGACGTCCGCGCTTTCGAGCTTTACTCCCAGCACACCCTGCTGGACAGACCAGAACCTACCCTGTTCACTGCGCGGCGTAGTGGCAGGCCATATTCACAATCTTGAGCGCGTGCAGTTTTTTGGCACAGGCACCAACAGCCGGAAATGGCTGCGCCCAATGCAATATGTCTCTGGCAACAGTGGGGTGGTCATCAACCCGCCCATGAACACCAGCCCCTGCGCGCTCACCATTCCGACTTCGACGGGACCATCATATGGCACACAGCTTACAGGGACCGTAGACTGGTCAAACTCGTTCGGGTTCACGCTCTGGACGCGCGGCGCAAGCACAACTGACCCATCAGGCTGGGATGAAACCCGATATTTTTACGACGGTGGCACGATCAGACCAACCGCGCCACCGTCGCTGGACGGCACATCGGCTTCGGTTACCTGCGCCAAATAGCAACGTTAGGAGGCCATAGCTTTCTCAAGCATGGCCTTCATCATTTCATGCAGCTTATTGACAGCCTTCAGCGGCCGAACCATCACCTTGAATTCGGTGATCTTGCCGTCATCGTTCCAGGTAATCATGTCGATGCCGTCGATCTGGATACCGTCGATCTGGGTGTTGAACTCAAGCACTGCGCCATTCTCGCACAGATATTCGCCGACATAGCGGAAATCATCATTGCCAAGAACCTTGCCCGCCGCGGACAGATACATGAAGGTGATGGCCTTGCCCACTTGCGGCGTGTGCACCACAGGGGAATGGAACACTACTTCGTCCGCCAGCATGTCAGAAAGCGCCTTCTCATTCTCATCGGCCACGAAATCATACCAGGCTCGAAGGTTCTGCCGCATCTGTTCCATATTAAGTCCCCCTGAAATCAAAAGAAAAGGCGCCGCGGGAATTCCCGGGCACCTTTATGAAGCTATTTCGCAACTGGCTTAAATCAAGGCCGTCAGCGGAACTTATTGTTCCGCGGGAAGCCCATCGGCGGCAGGCGGCCTGCATTGCCACGACGACCGGTCCAGGGCGCGAGCTCTGTTTCCGTGCGCCAGCGGTCGCTGCTGCCGCCCATCGGCCACGTCAGGCCCTCTTCCTTGTGGAAGATCATCACATCGGCCATGCCGCCATCCTTGTAACGCTGCAGGGTCACGCCCTGCCCGCGCGCAAGTGTTGGCACTTCCTCGATATCAAAGACCAGCAGTTTGCGGTTGTCACCGATAACGGCAACGCTGTCGCCGTCCACAGGAATACAGTGAGTACCAACCACGTCGCCCTTGACGTTCAGGATCTGCTTGCCGCCCTTCTTCATGGCCACGGCATTATCGGCTTCAACAATGAATCCCTTGCCGATAGAGGACGCCACAAACAGTTTGCCACCCGGTTGGTACGGCAGGATAGCAACGATCTCGTCGTTGGCTTCCATATCCACCATCAGGCGCACAGGCTCACCATTTCCGCGCCCGCCCGGCAGCTTGTCAGCCCCCAGGGTGAAGACCTTGCCGTTGGTTGCGAACAGGAAGATCTTGTCTGTGGTTTGGGCGTGGAAGCGGAACCGTTCCTCATCACCTTCCTTGTATTTCAGCTCTTCTTCAGGCTTGGTGTGGCCCTTGAGCGCCCTGATCCAGCCCCGTTTCGAGCAGACAACCGTAATCGGCTCTTTCTCGATCATGGCCTCCAGCGGCACAACCTCCGCCACTGGCGCGTCGCCAAAGCGCGTGCGGCGCTTGCCAAGATCTGTTTCGGGGCCGAAACGCTCCTTGATTTCACTGAGCTTGTCGCCCACAGCAATCCACTGAAGCTCTTCACTGCCCAGAAGCGCCAGGATCTTGGATTTCTCGTCCTCGAGCTTGGCATGCTCGGTACGGATTTCCATTTCCTCAAGTTTCCTCAGCGCCCGCAGGCGCATGTTAAGGATGGCTTCGGCCTGATTGTCCGTCAGCTTGAAGGTGCTCATCAGGCTGGCCTTCGCGTCATCCTCTTCACGGATAATGCGGATCACCTCATCAAGGTTGAGGTAGGCGATCAGGTAACCCGACAATATCTCAAGGCGGCGCTCGATCTTCTCAAGCCGGAAGCGATTGCGCCTGAGCAGCACATCGATCTGATGGTCAAGGAAGCTATCAAGGATTTCCTTGAGCGATTGCACGCGCGGACGGCTATCGAGCCCGATCACGTTCATATTCAGCGAGAAGCGGGTTTCAAGCTCGGTAAACCTGAACAGGCTTTCCATCAGGACCTTCTCGTCCACCGTGCGATTCTTGGGTTCCAGCACGATGCGCAGGTCTTCGGCTGATTCGTCGCGCACATCGGTCAGGATCGGCAGCTTCTTCTCGCCGATAAGTTCTGCGATCTTCTCGATCAACTTGGATTTCTGCACCTGATACGGAATTTCCGTGATCACGATGTTATAGAGGCCGCGCGGCAATTCTTCCTTTTCCCAGCGGGCGCGAACCCGCAGGCTGCCACGGCCGGTCTCATAGGCATGCAGAATGGTCTCGCGGTTCTCGACCACCTGGCCACCGGTTGGGAAATCCGGACCCGGGATACGGTCCAGAAGGTCGGAAACAGTCACCTCACGGGCCGGGTTGCGGCGCGCTTCAATGAGAAGCTGCAGGCCATCCACCAACTCGCCCACATTATGCGGCGGGATATTGGTGGCCATGCCCACGGCGATACCGGATGACCCGTTCGCCAGCAGGTTCGGGAAAGCCCCCGGGAACACTATAGGTTCCTGATCTTCCCCGTCATAGGTTTCGCGGAAGTCGACAGCGTCTTCTTCAAGGCCTTCCATAAGGATGGCCGCAACCTCGGTCAGGCGCGCTTCGGTGTACCGCATCGCCGCGGCGTTATCGCCGTCGATGTTGCCGAAGTTGCCCTGCCCGTCGACCAGCGGGAAGCGCACGGAAAAATCCTGCGCCAAACGCACCATGGCGTCATAAACCGCCTGGTCACCGTGCGGGTGGTATTTACCAATTACGTCGCCCACCACGCGTGCACATTTCTTGTAGCCGGTCTTGGGGTCCAGCTTCAGAAGCCGCATGGCATACAGAAGCCGCCTGTGCACCGGCTTGAGGCCGTCGCGCACGTCCGGCAGCGACCGGGACATGATGGTGGAAAGGGCGTATGCGAGGTAGCGTTCGCTCAGTGCATCCGCGAACGGGGCCTCGATGATGTTCTCAGAAAACTCAGGATTCGTTGTCATGGGCACGACTATATCAAGCGCATCGCGCGTTTCCACAAGATATTGTGGTTATCCACAGCAAAATTCACCCATAGTGGGCCTTCAGGATTGCGCGGCACGCGCCAGCGTTGAAATAAAGCGGTCACGCGCAGGCGGCATGCCCTTGCCGCTAACCACCCAGACATTGCGTTCCAGGAAATAGCCGGTAGTCCTGAGCCCATCCAGCGCATGGTGTTTGCTGGCACCCGCAAGCTCCCCTTCCGTCATGAAGGGCGGCAAGGGAAGCAGCTTTCCTTTATAGGGCCCGCCGGCTTCCTGGCTGACAGCTCGCCCGCTTTTTGGGGACACGTAAGTGAGGTTTTCAGTGGCGCCCGTGCCCGCGCACGCGCTGAGGTCAAGGCCGTAGCCCAGTTCCTTCAGGATCGCCAGCTCAAGCTTCGCCAGCGCTCCGCCCCAGAGGGCGATATCGCCATCAGTCTGTTCCAGAAGCGCGACGACGGCCTCAAGGCGCTCGAACAGGCCTTCATGGGATTCGCGCTCCGGCATGGTACTGGCCACCACGGCAGTGATGGCGGAAAGTGCAGAAACACGGTTGCCGTCCCCCAGCATCAGGCCCAGAGGGCTGTGAACCAGCTCATGGGTGAAACGGCCCAGGTTGGTCTCGATACGTGCGCGCCAGGTAACGGAAAGCCTGTTACCCACCTGCAGGTTGGCTTTGTTCTTGCGGCTCATGCCCGCCTTCACATAGCCGCGTGCACGACCGTGGGTGCGGGTCATCAGTTCCAGAAGCGCGTCATGCTCGCCAAAGCGGGAAGCGGAAAGAACAATGCCTTCATCCTGCCATTCCACGCTTCAAGCCCTTATTCTACGAAATCGAGGCCCATGTCCTGATACATGGTGCGGTCTTCGGCCCAGCGTTCGGTTACGCGCACATGCAGGAACAAATGCACCTTGCGGCCGAACATTTCTTCCAGTTCCTCGCGCGCCATCTGGCCAAGCGTTTTAAGCATGGTGCCACCCTTGCCGATCACGATGCCCTTCTGGGTTTCGCGCTGTACGTGGATGACCTGCTCGATGCGCACGCTGCCGTCCTTGCGCTCTTCCCATTTTTCGGTTTCGACCGTGGTGGCGTAAGGCAGTTCGTCATGCAGGCGCAGGAAAACCTTCTCGCGCGTCACTTCAGCGGCCAGAATACGCATGGTCACGTCCGCGACCTGGTCCTCGGGATACATCCAGGGGCCCACAGGTGCGCGTTTCGCCAGGAAGGCCTTGAGGTCTGCGACGCCGTCGCCGTTCTGGGCAGAGATCATGAAAATCTCATCGAACACGCCTGTCTCGCTTAGTTCCTGCGCGAGCGCCAGCAGGCTGTCGCGCTTGACCGTGTCGATCTTGTTGATCGCCAGATGGACTTTGCGGCCCGCGTCCTTCAGCGCCTTCACAATGCGCTCAACCTCCTCATTGAGGCCTTTCTTGGCATCGATCAGCAGCACGGTTTCTTCGGCGTCCTCGCTGCCCTTCCAGGCGGCGCTGACCATGGCGCGGTCAAGACGGCGCTTTGGCTGGAAGATGCCCGGCGTATCGATGAACACCAGCTGGGCGTTGTGGTCCTCCTCCAGCGCGATACCGGTGATGCGCGTACGCGTGGTTTGCACCTTATGCGTCACGATCGCCACCTTGGCACCGACCATGGCATTGAGCAGTGTGGATTTGCCCGCGTTCGGCGCGCCGATCAGCGCTACGAACCCACAGCGGGTTTCAGGCATAGCCGTCTCGGCCATTATCTTTCTCCTGTAAGCGTCGCCAGCAGGTCTGCTGCGGCGGCTTGCTCGGCCTGGCGCTTGGCATTGCCTTGCGCGGTTGCCGACCCTTTGTTCTCGACCGTTGCCTGAATGGTGAAGACAGGACTGTGATCAGGCCCTGACCGGTCCACCATCTTATAGTAGGGAAGCGGCAGGCTGCGCGCCTGACACCATTCCTGCAACTGGGTCTTGTGATCCTTGTGTACACTGGGGCCGTCCTTCATCAGGGGCGCCCAATGTTTGCGAATGAAGGCATCCGCAACATCATATCCGCCGTCCAGATACATGGCGCCGATCACCGCCTCGGTGACATCGGCCTGTACGGCTTCTTTGGTTCTTGTTCCCTCGGTCTCTGCGCCGGGGGTCAGCATCAGCTCATCAATCAGGCCCAGATTGCAGGACATCTCGGCCAGCGTCTCGCGCCGCACGAGCGCGGTGAAGCGCCGGTTCAGCTTGCCCTCGGCTTCGCCCGGAAAGGCCTCCAAAAGAAGGGTCGCAATCGACAGGCCCAGAACACGGTCCCCCAGAAATTCGAGCCGCTGGTAGTTGTGCGCCCCGGACAGGGACGGGTGGGTCAGCGCTTCCTCAAGAAGGCTGGGGCTGTTGAAGGTGTAGCCAACGATGGTTTTATGCTTGCTCATACGTCTCTTTATGCTCGTGCTTCGTCCATCAGGCGGCGCATTTCCTTGATCGAGGCTTCAAGGCCATGGAAGATGGCCTCGCCGATCAGGAAGTGACCGATATTCAGTTCCACCAGCTCCGGGATAGCAGCAATTGGCTTGACCGTCTCATACGAAAGGCCGTGGCCCGCGTGCATCTCAAGCCCCTTGCCCGTTCCATAGGCGGTTGCCCGTCGAATACGCTCCAGCTCATCTCTCTGTGGCTCGCCTGATAGTTCGCAATATGCGCCGGTGTGCAGTTCGGTCACCGGGGCGCCGAGTGCCACCGCTGCATCAAGCTGGGCTTCATCGGGGTCTATAAACAGGCTGACACGGCTGCCGGCTTTCCCGAGCGCATCCACATAAGGCTTGAGCCGGTCAAATTGGCCAGCCACATCAAGGCCACCCTCAGTCGTCAGTTCCTGGCGTTTTTCAGGCACCAGGCACACGGCGTGCGGCTTGTGGCGGAGCGCGATCGCAAGCATTTCCTCCGTCGCGGCCATCTCGAAATTAAGGGGTACGGAAAGCACATCAGTAAGCGTGGCGATATCCTCGTCCGAAATATGCCGCCGGTCTTCCCGGAGGTGCGCAGTGATACCGTCTGCGCCCGCGAGCACGGCCAGGCCCGCCGCCCGCACCGGATCCGGATGGCGGATACCACGGGCGTTCCGAATGGTTGCCACATGGTCAATATTGACCCCGAGACGGAGTTTCTTGTTGCTCATCTGATGCCTCTGCGCCGCTTATTGCGGCTTCTTTGCCTGTCGTCTGTTCATTCTTGCGGCATGATAGCCCGTCAGCAGCCCTTTAAAAGAAAAATAGAAAAGAAGCCACACAACGATTGCTACCGGCACGCCCCCTACAAGTAGCGGAAACACGATCGGTAGGAAAGCAGAGAGATAGGTCACCGGGTCACTTAAAAGCGCATCCCAATTCCAGGCCGGAATTTCAGATACGACGCTGTCACCCAGGATCAGGCCACCAACCTGGCCCGTCAGCGCAAAAATGAAGGGGAAGGTCCAAGGATTGCCAACCGCTGTGCCAATGGCAGAGGCCAGCAGATTGCCGCGCACCAGCCACGCTACAGCAAAACCCATCAAAAAATGCAGCCCGAGAAACGGCGTGAAGGAAACAGCGGCACCAGAAGCGACACCGGCCGCGATGCTATGCGGCGTGCCCGGCAGCCGGGCGATCCGGTGCCAAAGATACTGACCGGCGCGCTTGAGCCCTGAGCGTGGCCACAACCACCCCAGAACCTTCTTCCACCAAGGGAGCTGCTGGCGGCGCCGAAACAGCATATCGGTCTACTTTCTGCTATGCCTCAGCCGGCGGTTAAGCCTTGAGGCCACGGCTTCCTGGCTTGATGGCCGGGATTGCCTTCAATTCTTCTGGCAGGTCTTCTGGCTTGTATGTCGGTGCGTCGATGGTCGCGAGGGCCGTGATCGGCGCGCCCACATCTGCGTTGCCGCCTGAGCGGTTTATGAGGGCACCTGCAGCCACAACATTACCACCCCATTCGTTAATGGTCTTGATACATTCGCGTGATGACAACCCAGTGGTGATCACGTCTTCCATCATCAGAATGCGTGCACCCTTTGGGATTTCAAAACCGCGCCGCAGGGCGAACTCGCCGTCAACGCGCTCTGTGAAAATACCGTCCACGCCCAGCTGACGGGCCACTTCATAGCCGACAATCACGCCGCCCATGGCCGGACTAACGACCAGATCGATCTCCACGCCCGTGGCCTTCAGCTTTTCAGCGAACGCGGCACACAGGCGGCCCGCGCGCTCAGGGTTCATCAAGACCCGTGCGCACTGAAGGTAAACTGAACTATGCAGCCCGGAAGAGAGCTTGAAATGACCTTCCAGAAGCGCGTCTGCCGCGCGAAACTCATTCAAAACCGCTTCCTGGTCCATGGTCCTAGCTCCTGCCTTGTGCGAATGTAAGAATTGCTATAGCGCGGATAGTGCGCGCATGCCCGCAGGTCAAGTGTTTTCAGGCTTCATGCGGCGAAATGACCGGTACTTCGCGATGTGGAGATCAGACCTCAGCCGATCACCCGGTCAACCCGGCTGATCACCCGGCTGACCCTGAGTGCACGGCTGATATCATTGAGATGCTTCACATCGCACACTTCAACATCCACCACCATCACATAAAACTCTGGGTCCCGTTCGGGGATCTCGAGGTTCGAGATATTGCCCCCGCCCTTGGATACCGTTGCAGCGATGCTTGCAAGTGCCCCGCGTTCATTGACCACCTCAAGGCGCAGGCGCCCGGTATAGAAGATACCGTCGTCTTCGCCGTCTTCCCACCTGAGGTCCAGCCAGAGGTCCGGGTGGTCGTCATAGTGGCTCAAGGTGCTGCAATCGATGGTATGGATCTCGGCTCCCTTGCCCGGGATGCGTATACCCACGATGCGGTCACCGCGAACCGGGTGGCAGCATTCTGCAAAATGGATGGAGGACTCTTGGTTGATGCCTGAAATAGGCACAGCATTCGCGCCCATGTCTTCCCAATCGTGGTGCACATCCGGCAGGCCTTCGCCGCGCGCGTCTTCCTTGAACCCCGGGAAGGCGGCCCGCAGGATTTCCTCTTCCGTCAACGTGCCCTGCCCTACGAGCGCATACAGCATGTTGGCGTCATCAAGGTTCAGCACCTTGGCCGCCTGCTCGATCACGCGGTCCGAGAAATCGAGACCATTCCTACGGCAGGCTTTCTCAATCAGCGTATGGCCAAGCTGGCCGTATTCCACCTTGCGCTTGTGCTTGACGTGGCGACGAATGGCAGAACGCGCCTTGCCTGTAATCACGAAGCTCTCCCAGCGCGGCGACGGCGACTGTCCCTTGGACGTCAGGATCTGGACCTGGTCACCGTTCTGCAACTGATGACGTAGCGGCACCATGCGGCCGTTCACCTTGGCGCCCACGCAGTGGTCGCCCACTTCCGTATGGACGGCGTAGGCGAAATCAACGGTGGATGACCCGCGAGGCAGGGAAACCAGCTCGCCCTTCGGCGTGAAGCAGAAAACCTTGTCCTGGAACATCTCAAGCTTCGTGTGCTCAAGGAACTCCTCAGGATCGTTGGTGTGCTCGAGAATTTCCAGAAGCTCGCGTACCCAGCGGTATTGCGAGCCTTCGACTTGCTCGGCGCCCTGCTTGTATTGCCAGTGCGCCGCCACCCCGATTTCGGCTTGTTCGTGCATCTTGTGGGTGCGGATCTGAATCTCAAGCCGGTAATTCTGTGGCCCGATCACTGTGGTGTGGATCGACCGGTAGAAATTCCTCTTGGGCGTGGATATATAGTCCTTGAAGCGCCCCGGCACCATCGGGAAGGTCTGGTGCACCACCCCCAGGGCCTTGTAGCATTCCTCGATATCGTCCACCTTCACGCGGAATGCCATTACGTCCGAAAGTTGTTCGAACGTGATATTCTGACGTTCCATCTTGCGCCAGATGGAATACGGCCGTTTGATCCGGCCACTGACCTTGGCTTGAATGCCCTTGTCTTCCATCAGGTTCGTCAGCGCCTCAACCATATCTTTTTCAAGATCGGGGCTCTCTTCGATCAGATAATGTAGGCGGGCATTGATGGATTCCATCGCTTCAGGGTCAAGATGCTGGAACGCCAGGTGCTCCAACTCGTCCTTCAGCTCGTGCATGCCGATGCGCTCAGCGAGAGGCGAGTAGATTTCCAGTGTCTCCAGCGAGATCCGGCGCCGCTTCTCCGGCTTCTTGATATAAAAAAGCGTGCGCATGTTATGGAGCCGGTCGGCCAGCTTCACCAGAAGCACGCGGATGTCGTTCGACATGGCTAGCAGGAACTTACGGAAATTCTCTGCCTGCCTGAGGCTTTCCGTCTGCATCTCGATTTTCGAGAGCTTGGTGACCCCGTCAACCAATTCAGCCACCTTGGGGCCGAACAGCTCCTCGATTTCCTCGATGGTGGCGACTGTGTCTTCGACTACGTCATGCAGAAGCGCTGTGGCGATGGTGTTACCGTCCAGTTTCATGTCCGTCAGGATGCCGGCAACCTCAAGCGGATGCGAAAAGTAAGGGTCCCCGGACGCGCGCGTCTGCGTGCCATGTGCTTTCATTGCAAACACATAAGCCCTGTTCAGGAGCGCCTCATCGACATTCTTGTCGTAAGCCCTGACCTTTTCAACAAGCTCAAACTGACGGATCACGGGTAATTCTCACTTCGTCTTCTTTACTAAACACCAGATAGACAGAAATAATGGTTCTGGCAGATTAATCCAGCCCTTATTGAGGCTTATCAGGCATCCCCTCGCGCCCCATGAAAAAAGCCCGACCAAAAGGCCGGGCTTTTCATGAATTCCGCGATGGCACGAAGTTTATTCCGCGCTGTCTTTCTTGGCAGCGCCGTCTTCCATGCCAGCCATCAGGATGGACATATCCACTTCTTCCGGCTCGTCAGACTCAACAACTTTACGAAGGCCGTGGATCACTGACTCCATCAGGTCGTCGGCTACAACTTTTTCTTCCGCGATTTCACGCAGCGACACAACGGCGTTCTTGTCGTTGTCACGGTCCACCTCAAGCGGGGCACCGGAAGAGATTTGACGGGAACGCTGTGCAGCAGCGAGCACCAGGTCAAACCGGTTGGTTACTTTATCAACGCAATCCTCAACGGTAACGCGAGCCATGCTTTATTCTCCAATTCAACTGTCATCCGGCCACGACATCAGTCGCCCGGCATACGAGCGCCCGCTTATACAGGCGCCAAACACCCCTGTAAAGCTTGGAATCACTATAAAGGCAATCGGCTTACTTGCCAGAGGAAATTTTCACAATGGTACCGCCAGCCTCAACTGGACCAGTTGCTGAACATATCTCCCTAACCGTTTGATTTAAAACAGGATGCACCCAATCTGGCGCAACATCGTTCAAGGGGATAAGGACAAAGTCCCGCAGATGCGCGCGAGGATGCGGCACCATTGGCGCCTCGATGAATGCAGCAGGATCGTCGCTCCCTGCTATTGCATTCCACTCACTGACAGACGGCAAAACCCGGTCGCCGTACCCGATCAGGTCGATATCAAGGGGCCTAGCGCTCCACCGCGCTGCGGGTTTACGGCCATAGGCTGCTTCCAGTTCCTTGCACAGGGCCAGAAGCGCATCAGGCTGGAGGTGGGTTTCAACAAGAACACAGGCGTTCACAAAGCCTGGCACATTGCCGTCCCCATCCAGCGTGACAGCCTTTGTCTGGTAAAAGGGTGATACAGCAAGGACGGTACCCGCCCGCGCTTCAAGGTCCGCCAGGGCCGCTTTGATGGTATCGGCTGGCGCCCCCGCCTTTGACGGCAGGTTAGCCCCCAACGAAAGTGTTACCTGTTGTTTTTTCAACTACTTACCCCGGATAACATTTGCTTGAGAGTGTGGATTTTTCTGCACAAATTTACCAAACCTTAAGGCCCTAATAGCATGCTGGAACCATAGTCTGTACGCGATTTTGTTGCTGAGTGATTTTTAATTTTTGAATAGATTGGACCCCTTATGATTTTCTATCCAGAGGAGCGTCTCGGCCTTTTCATCGACGGCGCCAATTTATATGCCACTGCCCGTGCTCTCGACATGGAAATTGACTACAAGAGCCTCAGGGCCTATTTCTCCGAAAAAGGTCGGCTGATCCGCTCGTTTTACTACACCGCCATTCTTGAAGATCAGGAATATTCACCGCTCAGGCCCCTGATTGACTGGCTTGATTACAACGGCTTCACGCTCGTGACCAAACCGGTCAAGGAATTCACTGACGAACACGGCCGGCGCAAGATCAAAGGCAATATGGATATCGAGATTGCGGTTGATATGCTGAATATCTCCGAAGCGCTTGACCATGTCGTGCTGTTTTCCGGCGATGGCGACTTCCGGCGTCTGCTGGAGGCCATCCAGCGCCGCGGTGTGCGCGCAACGGTCGTCAGCTCCAACAGGACACAGCCTTCCATGATCGCAGACGAGCTACGGCGTCAGGCCGACCAGTTCATCGACCTTGAGAACCTGCGCGATGTTATCGGGCGGTCCTCCGGCGGCAATTCCCGCCAGCCTGACCCGCACAAAGCCTATGAAGAACTGGCGGTTGAAAGCACCTGACTGGGGCGTTATGGTCTGACCAACGATCCAACAAGGCGGCTTGGGCCGCCTTTTTCCGTATCCAGAGGTCCTGCCATGCACCGATATCCGGCCGAACCAAAACCAGGCTGCAGCCGCTGCCCGCGCCTTGTTGCCTTCCGGCGCAAAAACGCCCAGGCATTCCCGACCTATTTCAACGGCGCAGCCCCAAGTTTCGGACCGGAGACTGCCTCCGCCCTGATCGTTGGCATGGCCCCGGGCCTGCACGGCGCCAACAAAACGGGCCGCGTATTCACCGGCGATGCCTCGGGCGAAATGCTCTACAACTGCCTGGCAGAAGCTGGGTTGACGTCAGGCGTATTTGAAAATGACCCCAAAGACGGCTTCGACCTTGCCGGCATTATGATCACCAATGCGGTCCGCTGCGTGCCGCCCGAAAACAAGCCTACAGCCGCCGAGGTTGCCAAATGCCGCCCCTTTCTTGAAACACGCATCAAAGAACTCCCAGAACTTAAAGCGTTGTTCGCC